>NZ_JBDIVO010000012.1:0-40005 GCF_039794385.1 Methylocaldum sp.
TCAAGACACTTTATCTAGCCGATTACCAGAAGGCGTGGAGCGGTCTTCTAGATAGCATCAAGCTGCGCCGACCCAAGGACATCAATCAGACGATCGAGTGGCTGGACATATTGTCCCGCCCGACCACCCCGGTGCGTCCATTGCTCGAAGCCGTTGAAAAAAATACCTCGCTGACCAAGATCGCTTCGCTTACCGCACAGCTTCTGAACAAAGTTCCGGCTGTCGCCGAGGCGAAGGTCGACGACCGTACCCAGAAACTGCTGGATGCCGCGCGCCAGGTGGACGCCGGCAGCGCTCCGCAAGCCGACCCGGTTCAGAGCGTGGAGACTGCGTTCGAAGACCTCAGCTATCTGGTGCGGAGCAGCGCGGATCGGCCGGCGGCCCTGGATTCAACCCTGCAAACCGTGGCCTCTCTGCGGGATTACATGCTGCAAATCGGCAGCGCGGCTCTCAGCGGCGAACAGGCGCTGAAAAGTGCCTCCGGGCGAGTCGCGGGCAGTGGCGGAGACGTGCTGCTCCAGGCCAAGAGCGAATTCGGGCGCTTGCCGGAACCCTTGAAAAGCTGGTTTCTCTCGTTTCTGACGGTGGGCTGGAGGCAAACCCTGGCCGGAGCCAAGTCCGAATTGAACGGCATGCTCAAGACGGCGGTGGCCACTCCGTGCAAGGCCGCTTTCAGCGGTCGTTATCCGTTCGTGGGAGGCAGCTCGAAGGATGCGACGCTGATGGATTTTGCGAAATTCTTCGCGCCGAACGGCGCCCTGGATCAGTTTTTCCAATCCAATCTGAAGACCTTCGTCGACGTCAACCGCCCGGTGTGGACGGAAGTCGCCATGGACAACCAATCTCTGGGACTTTCGCCGGCGACCATCCGCCAATTTCAGAATGCCGCCGCCATTCGTTCCGCTTTTTTTTCCGCGGGGGGGCAAATGCCCGCGGTGTCGTTCGAACTCAAACCGATTTCTTTGGATGAGAACGTGGCGACTTTCCGCTTCAATCTGGAAGGGCAGGAGGTCGTTTATCGGCACGGCCCGGAACAAGTCACGCGGCTTCAGTGGCCGGGGCCGTCGGCCGGAGCCGGCGTTCGAGTCGTGTTCGAGGCCGTGGACGGAAGGCAGGTCAGCCGCTCGAAAGAGGGCAGTTGGGCTTTTTTCCGTCTGCTGGATGAGGCCGTGGTGCAACAGACCGAGCTTCCGGAGCGGTTCCTGGTCACGTTTAGAGTGGAGGGTTACAGCGCACGCTACGAGCTGCGCGCCGGCAGCGTGACGAATCCGTTCGGGCTCGCGGCGTTGAAGTCCTTCAGCTGCCCGGATGCTCTATGAATCGACTCGCTCAAGTCGGCTTTTACGGCAAATTGCCGGCTCTTGGAGATTTCGTCTCCCGGCGTCTTCCCCGGCATTTCATCGATCATTGGGATCAGTGGTTGCAGAGCGCCATAGCTGCCAGCCGGGAACAATTACGGGATTCGTGGCTGGATGTTTATCTGACCAGCCCGATTTGGCGTTTCGGGCTGAGTGCGGGCGTCTGCGGGAGTGACGCCTGGGCCGGCATTTTGATGCCCAGCGTGGACAAGGTCGGACGGTACTTTCCGTTGACCTTGGCGGTGCCCGTGGCCGAACCGCAGAACCTGCCTTTTTTGTTCCGCCGGGACTGCGGCTGGTTCGAGGATCTGGAAGCGCTGGCCTTGTCCGGGCTCGAAAATGATTTCGATCTCGCTGAATTCGATCGGGAGTTGGAGACATTGTCTCTGCCGGATTTCATGAAAAGCAGTTCGGGCATTAGCCGTTCTCAAAATCCGCGGGCGGGTAGATTCGCACTCCACTTCGAGATGGAAAACCTGAGTCAGGTATCTGACGTGCTTATGGGGCTCAGTGGATGTTTGCTCGACCGTTTTCTTCCGGCTCATAGCTTGTGGAGTACATCGGGATCGGAACACATCGAAGCCTCGTTCCTGGTCTGCGAAGGGTTGCCGCCGATAGACGCATTCGTCGCCCTGATGACTGGAAGCTGGGAGCAACGCGGATGGGCCATCAGTACCCGGCGCTTGCCCGATTTGCCGGCTCGGACCTCGGCTGAGCCGAAAAGCGCAGACGGAACCAGCCGACCTGCGTCACCGAAAAGCGGGCCGTCCGGACTTCGTCGCTGGCTTTCTCACGGCATCAGCGTGGTTGGCAAGCGGCGGAAAATCAACGAGGACGCATTCATCGAGCGTCCGGACATCGGCCTGTGGGCGGTGGCCGACGGCATGGGAGGACATCAGGCCGGCGATGTCGCGAGCCGTGCGATCGTCGAGGCATTGGCGGCTCTGCCCGCTACGTCCGATCTGGATGAGTCCGTAAAAAACGTCGAGTCGGCTCTGAAACGCGTGAACGACGAATTATGGGAACTGGCCCGCCAGAGTTCGACCGGTCAAATCATCGGCAGTACGGTCGTCGTGTTGTTGGCGATTGATGATCGATGCGCCTGCCTGTGGGCGGGCGATAGTCGGCTTTATCGCCATCGCGCGGGCCGATTGGAACAACTGACGCACGATCATTCGCCGGAGGGGGAGCTTTCCTGTTTCGAAATTCTGACGAATGAGAAACGGACCCAGCGGGAACGTAGCAACGTCATCACCCGCGCGGTCGGGGCGGACCCGGTGCTCGTGCTCGATATCATGACGTTCGACTTGACGGAGGGCGACGGGTTTCTGCTATGCAGCGACGGTTTGGATAAAGAAGCGGGACCGATCGAAATCGAAGAGATTTTGGAAGCCGGCGATTGCCGGGAGCGCGCGGAGTCCTTGATTGCGCTCGCTATGGATCGCGGCGCACGAGACAATGTGACCGTGATTGTCGTGCAGTCGCCTTGACAGGTTAAGACTGCGACGGCTAAAAGATAAAACAAAAAATAAGAAGACGAATAGCTTCCCGGGGGAGATATGTGGGAACTCACAGAGGAAAAGAACGTTCGGGCGACGATACCCGCACGTACTTCGATGATTCGTCGAGGACTGGTGTGGTCATGTACCATGTGCTGGATCTCGGCGGCAGCCGCGAATCCGTTGACGAGCGGAGCGACGCTGAACCAGACTCAAACCGACATGGCCAATGTCGCGTTCGACGCCTGTACTCAAAGAAACTCGCTGCTTTCCGAGGATTTCAGAGACCGCTGCGACGCTCTCGTTGGCGCCGCGATTTCCGCTTCGGATAGCCAGATTCCTACGGTCGGCTCCGAGCCGGTCGAAAATGCCCTTCAAATAGTCTCGCCGGAGCAAATTCTCCAGCACGGAACGACAGCCACCCGGGTAACTGCCGGCCAAGTGGCCCTGGTCGATTCGACCATAGGCGCGAGGCTCGCAACTTTGCGCACCGGCTTGGGCCTGGCCGGATTACAGATGTACCGAAACGGCTTGTCGGCGGATCGCGCCTATGCCGGTTTGGGCAATTCCTTCGCCACCGGAGGTGCGGCCGGCGACGGCTCGTTCAGTCCTCTCGGCGTCTGGATCAACGGTAATTATCATTTCGGCGACGTCGATTCCACCTTCGATCAAAAAGGCTTTCAGTTTAAAAACTTCGGTTTTACCGCCGGCGCCGATTACCGCTTTACCGACAATTTCATAGCGGGTCTCGCTTTCACCTACGCCCGCACCAACGCGAATTTCGACCGTTCCGCCGGAGGTACGGACAGTGATGCCTACACCGGATCCATTTATGGGTCGTTCTATGTGACGGAAGGGTTCCATATCGATGCGCTCGGTTCCTTCGGCGGCATCGATTACGAGACTACCCGGAACATCAGTTATACCTTGCCGGGGTTCGAGACCGTCAATGCTCAGGCTGTCGCTAATCCCGGCGGAACTCAATATTCCTTCAGTATCGGCGGAGGCTATGACTATTCGATAGCCGGGTTGACCCTAGCGCCCTATGCGCGAACGGAATACATCGGCCTGGATGTGGATGCCTATCGCGAGCGGCAGGGCAATGGTTGGGGGATGAGGTTCGACGAGCAGCACGTCCAGTCGCTCATTTCCACGGTGGGAAGCCAGATTTCGTACGCTTTCGGTTTACCCTGGGGCGTGATCACGCCCCAGCTGCGAGGCGAGTGGCATCATCAATTCAAGGATGACAAGCGGACAATCGGCGCCAGCTTCCTCGGCGATCCCGCCGCGCAGCAGTTTGCCGTCGTGACTCAAGGACCCGATCGGGATTATTACACCTTCGGCGCCGAGGTTTCGGGGGTATTTTCTCACGGCATTTCGGCATTTTTAGCCTATGATTTATTGCTGGGCTATCGCGATATCGAAAGTCACAAGTTTACCTTGGGAACTCGCGTCGAGTTCTAGCCGGAAAGTCCGCGTAAACGAGATCGAACAATAAATATTCTCGTGATCCTGGTTGAAAGCCGGAGTCGTCGAGACCAAACGAAAAAATGCTTGCGACGATCGGGGGATTATGGGCGAGCTAAACGTAGAAGCCTTTCTGACGGAAGTATCGCCGGATGCGCCTTGTGGGGAAGATCTTCAGTACGACAACGCATTCATCGCACTGGAGCAGAAAGCCAAAGGTACGCCGGAGCAACAGATCGGGGATCGGATCGAGCCGGCACAGCCGCCGAACTGGAAAGAAGTACGCCGAGACGCGATCGAATTGCTGGAGCGCACGCGCGACCTGCAAGTGATCCTCTATCTCATCCAGGCTCTTGTTCATACCGCCGGGCACCCGGGACTGCGCGACGGCCTGGCGCTTCTGGAAGGCATCGTCAGCAAGTTCTGGCCCGATCTATATCCGCTCCTCGATCCTGAAGACGACAACGATCCGACGCAGCGCGTCAACATCCTGATGGGATTATGCGACTTCGAGTCGGTATTGCGCCCGGTCGCGCTTGCGCCTCTGGTTGAGTCGCGTGCGCTCGGACGCTTTAGTCTGCGGGACGTGCAAATCGCGACCGGAAAGTTGCCACCGCCCAGCGACGGAAGCTCCTCGCCCGAGATTGCAACCATCAATGCAGCGTTCATGGACGCCGACCCGGAGGTTCTGGCGTCGACCCGCGAGGCGGTTGTCTCGAGTTTGGAAAGCATCAAGGCCATCGAAAGTTTCGTAACGGATCAGGTCGGTGTCGGCGATGCGCCGAACTTGGCTCCGTTGAGGGACTTGCTCAAAGAAGCACAGCATGTGCTCGGAGAGTATGCGGAGGAAGGCGGCGCTAGCGACGCGCAGCCCGAATCCGAGGGTGAAGGGGCGTCCGCGCACGATTCGGCCGCCAGACCATCTGCGGCTCGGCCGGGGGAAATCGGCAGCCGCCAGGATGTGATCAAGACCCTGGATTTGATTTGCGACTATTACGCTCGATGCGAACCCTCCAGCCCGATTCCCTTGCTGCTGAAGCGAGCCAAGCGTCTGGTTTTTATGGATTTCATCGAGATCGTCAAAGACCTGGCTCCGGACGGCCTTTCGCAGGTGGAGTTCATCAGGGGGCGTGACCAGTCCGAAGACGGCCAGTATTAGAGCAAATAACGAAAGCGTGAGCCCTACACTGATTCATAAATTGGCGACGCAATCGCCGTTCCTTCTCATCCGGTTAGTCATAACCGTCGATCGCCCGGATGTCAAAAATACGATATGCCGTAACAGATACGAAATATCGCAATATTGTTTTGCTTGAACTGGGTGAGTTTGATGGCTCGAATTATTGCCAATGTGAACAAAAGCGATTCAAAACAGTGTGTTGGTCTATTTCGATGGAGAGATATTGATGGTTGGCATCGTTATTGAACTCGTTTGGTTACACTGGTCGATGATGTCGTTACTAAGGAATGAGCGAAGTGGGGTGGTAGACATGCCACGATAACCGGTGCGCTGGGGCGCGATTTCGAAGCTGCAAGCGATTTTATCGATCGAATAAAGCCCCACGTAACCATGAAAATGTGAGATTGCTGTAGTTCTATAGCCTAAGAGGAGATTTGCCGTGGCAGAAAGTAGCCAGAAATTTATAGCTCGAAATCGCGCACCGCGCGTACAGATCGAATACGACGTGGAAGTTTACGGTGCGGAAAAGAAGGTCCAGCTTCCTTTTGTAATGGGCGTCATGTCGGATCTCTCCGGCAAACCGACAGAGCCGCTGCCCCCGGTTGCGGATCGGAAACTGCTGGAAATAGATGTCGATAACTTCAACGAACGGCTCAAGGCCATGAAGCCGCGGGTTGCGTTTCAGGTGCCCAACACCCTCACCGGCGAAGGAAGCCTCAGCGTCGATATCACTTTCGAAAGCATGGACGATTTTTCGCCGGCGGCGGTTGCCAGGAAAGTCGAGGGCCTGAACAAGCTGCTCGAAGCACGCAGCCAGTTGGCCAACCTGATCACCTACATGGACGGAAAGACAGGCGCCGAGGAGCTCATCGCTAAGGTAATAAACGACCCGACATTATTGCAGGCACTCGCCTCGGCTCCGAAGCCGGCGGACGAAGCCGCTGCGGACTCTTCGAGCAGCGAGGGATAAGCCATGGCTGAATTAGAAACCCAAACCTCAGCTCAGGGCGCCGAGCAGCTCGGCGAGCTTGGTGATTTTACGAGCCTCTTGAACAAAGAGTTCAAGCCGAAATCCGACCGAGCCAAAGAGGCGGTCGAGTCGGCGGTGACCACTCTGGCGGAATTCGTCCTTAAAGACGTATCCAAGGTCTCCGAGGACGCCGTCAAGACCATCCAGTCCATCATCGCCGAAATAGATCGCAAGCTCACCGAGCAGGTGAATGCGATCATGCATCACGAGGACTTCCAGCAATTGGAAAGCGCGTGGCGCGGCTTGCAGTATCTGGTAAACAATACCGAGACCGATGAGATGCTCAAGATTCGCGTCTTGAACATCTCGAAGAAAGAGCTCGGAAAAACCCTGAAGAAATTCAAGGGAACTTCCTGGGATCAAAGCCCGATCTTCAAGAAGCTTTACGAGGAAGAGTACGGGCAGTTCGGCGGCGAACCCGTCGGCTGTATCGTGGCCGACTACTATTTCGACCACTCTCCGCCGGATGTCGAACTGCTGGGGGAGATGGCGAAAGTCTGCGCGGCTGCGCATGCACCTTTCATCGCAGCGGCGGCACCGACCGTGATGCAGATGGATTCATGGAACGAGCTGGCCAACCCGCGCGACCTCACGAAGATTTTTCTGACTCCGGAGTACGCGGCGTGGCGCTCGCTACGCGAGTCGGACGACTCCCGTTATATCGGCTTGGCCATGCCGAGATTCCTGGCTCGGTTGCCTTACGGGGCGAAAACCTGTCCGGTCGAGGAATTCGATTTCGAAGAGGAAACCGAGGCGGCAGACAGCCGAAAGTATGTCTGGGCCAACTCGGCCTATGCGATGGCCGTCAATATCAATCGATCCTTCAAGCTTTACGGCTGGTGTTCGAGAATCCGCGGCGTGGAATCGGGCGGCGCTGTGGAAGGGTTGCCGGTGCATACCTTCCCGACCGACGACGGCGGCGTGGACATGAAGTGTCCGACCGAGATCGCGATCAGCGACCGGCGTGAAGCGGAGTTGGCGAAGAACGGCTTCATGCCTCTGATTCACAAGAAAAATTCCGATTTTGCGGCGTTCATCGGCGCGCAATCGCTCCAGAAACCGGCCGAATACGACGACCCCGACGCGACGGCCAACGCCAATCTGGCGGCGCGGCTGCCCTACCTGTTCGCCACCTGCCGGTTTGCCCACTACCTGAAGTGCATCGTCAGGGACAAGATCGGTTCGTTCAAGGAGCGGGACGACATGCAGAAATGGCTGCAAAGCTGGATTTACAACTATGTCGACCCGAATCCGGCCATGTCCGACGACATCGACAAGGCGCGCAAGCCTCTCGCGGCGGCCGAGGTAATCGTGGAAGAGGTGGAGGGCAATCCAGGCTATTACACGTCGAAATTCTTCTTGCGGCCGCACTACCAGCTGGAGGGGCTAACCGTTTCGCTGCGTTTGGTGTCCAAACTACCCTCCGTGAAAGGCGGCTAGCAGATCGAGTCGAAGAGCTGGCAACTAGGGGAATTTGGAGGTGACGATATGAGATGACACGGCAAACTCACATTGCCCAACGGAGCCGGACGGAGTGTATTCCATCCATGTTTGATCAAGTTTTAATCAACCAACAAGTACCAATAAGTAAAGGAGAAGACCATGGCAGTCGACATGTTCATTAAGATCGACCCGATTAAAGGGGAATCCAGAGACGATAAGCATAAAGAAGAGATCGACGTTCTGGCTTGGAGCTGGGGCATGTCCAACAGTGGCACCACCCATATGGGAAGCGGCGGCGGAGCGGGTAAAGCCAACGTGCAGGATCTGAGCTTTACGAAATATATCGATAAGGCGAGCCCGGACTTAATGTTGAGCTGCTGCAACGGCAAACATTTCGACAAGGCCGTGCTGGTGGTTCGGAAAGCCGGCGAAAAGCCGGTGGAATACCTGACCATTACCATGGAGGAAGTCCTGATCACCTCGGTTTCTACGGGCGGCTCCGGCGGCGAGGACCGCTTGACCGAGAACGTCACGCTCAATTTCGCCAAGGTCAAGGTGAAATACATAGAACAGACCGAAAAGGGCGCGGAGGGCGCCAAGCCGGAGATGGGCTGGAATATTGCTGCGAACGTAAAACAATAAGTTTGCGCGGTATTTTTCGGCAGTGCCCGCCGCTGAGCGGGCACTATTCATCCCCTCAATTTCTCCCATCCGCCTATGTCAACCATCGCTGCTGAAGAAAGTCTTCGGGAAGGCCGCCTGGAAGATGCGCTAGCGCAACTCCAGGACCAGGTCCGCCAGAATCCTGCCGAAGCGAAGTACCGGATTTTTCTCTTCCAGTTGTTGGCCCTAATGGGGCGCTGGGAGCGTGCTCTCACGCAGTTGAGCGTGTGCGGCGATCTGGATGCGGCCAATCTCGCAATGGTGCAGACCTATCGCGAAGCCATACGATGTGAAGTCCTTCGCGAGAAAGTTTTCCGCGGGGAGATTTCTCCGCTGATCTTCGGCAAGCCCGAGCGATGGATCGCGCTTCTGATAGAAGCATGCAAATGCGCCGCGCAGGGAGATTATCCGATGGCGATCCAGTTCCGGGATCAGGGTTTCGAATCGGCGCCGGGGACGTCCGGTACCATCGACGGGAAGCCGTTCGAATGGGTGGCGGATAGCGATAGCCGTCTGGGACCGGTTGTGGAAGCCATAGTCAACGGTCGCTACTACTGGATACCTTTTTGCCGGATTGCCCGCATCGAACTCGATCCACCCAGTGACCTTCGAGATTTAGTCTGGCTTCCCGCACAATTCACCTGGGCCAACGGCGGTTCTGCCGTGGGTCTGATTCCTTCCCGTTATCCCGACTCGGAAAAAGCCGATGACGTAGCGATTCGCATGGCCCGGAGAACCGAATGGCAAGAGCCGGTCGAGGGCTACTCGCTGGGCATGGGACAACGCGTATTGGTAACGAACGAGGGCGACTTCTCGCTGTTCGATGTTCGAGAAATTGCGATGAATACGGACACGATCGAAAACGATGGCTGATCTCACGCCGAAGGAACGCCTGCAGCCGTCGCTGCTGGATCGCCTTACCGACGACGAACCGGACAAACAACAGGAGTCCCGCGACCAGCGGGTGATGAATATACGGAATTTGCGCCACAGCGTATTGCGCGACTTGGCGTGGTTGCTGAATACCACCGCCATGGAGTCGCTAGTAGATTTGGAAAAATATCCTTTCGTGGAGCGTTCGGTATTGAATTTCGGTATCCCGGCCCTGGCCGGCACCCCTCTCTCCGGTGCCGACCTTCCGGCGATCGAACGAAAGGTCAAACAGGCTATTCTCGACTTCGAACCGCGCATCCTGGCGGATTCGGTGAGGGTGAAGGTCGCCGCCTCGGACAGTATGAATCTCAAGGCCATGACGTTCACCATCGAAGGTGATCTGTGGGCTCAGCCGCTTCCCTTGCATCTTTACATCCGCACCGAAATCGATCTCGATACCGGCTATGCGCGGGTCAGCGATTTGAACGGATAGACTATGGACCCTCGATTGCTTCAGTACTACAACCGCGAGCTGCAGCACATTCGGGAGGTGGGTGCCGAGTTCGCCAAAGAGTTTCCGAAGATTGCGGGCCGGCTGGGGCTGGACGAGTTCGAGTGTTCCGATCCGTACGTCGAGCGCCTGCTCGAGGGGTTTGCGTTTCTCGCGGCGCGGGTTCAACTCAAAATCGACGCCGAATTTCCGCGTTTAACCCAACATCTTCTCGAGGTCGTTTATCCGCATTATCTCTCGCCAACACCCTCGATGGCCGTGGTGCAACTCCAGCCCGATCTTTCCGAGGGCGCGCTGGCCGAGGGATTCTTGGTGCCGCGCGCGACCTCGCTCAGAAGTCAAATCGGCAAAGGTGAGCAAACCGCCTGCGAATATCGGACCGCTCATGACGTCACGCTATGGCCCCTGCAACTGGTGGAAGCGCAATACCTCGCCACGCCCAGCGCAGTCGCCAATTTGGGCGTGCCGACCAAACCCGGCGTGAAGGCCGGTTTACGTCTTTGTCTCCGGACCAGCGCGGGTCTGCACTTCAATCAGCTCAAGCTGGACCGGTTGCCGATTTTCTTGCGCGGTACCGGCGAACTGCCGTTCCGTCTTTACGAGCAATTGCTTGCCGACACGCTTGCGTTGGCGGTCCAACCCGCATCGCGGCCATCGGAATGGGTCGAGATCATCGACCGGACGCCGATATCGCGGCTGGGATTCGGCGATGATGAAGCCTTGTTGCCGTTTGGTCCGCGCTCGTTTCAGGGCTACAGGCTGCTGCAGGAATATTTCGCGTTTCCGGAGCGCTATCTGTTCGTCGGGTTGAACGGCTTACAAAAGGCCGTCAGTCGTTGTGACGGCACCGAGCTCGAGGTCATCGCCCTGTTCAAGCGCGCCGAGCCTCATCTCGTCAACGCCGTCGATGCCGGCAATTTCTCGCTGTTCTGCACGCCGGCGATCAATTTGTTTCCGAAACGCACCGATCGTATTCACTTGACCCATTTCGTGCCGCACTATCATGTCGTGCCGGATCGAACGCGACCGATGGATTACGAGGTCTATGGCGTCAGCGAAGTGACCGGTTACGGCGCCACGCCGTCCGATGAACGGGAGTTCTTGCCGTTCTACGGGTCCAGGAGCGGTTATCGGCGGCGCGACGAGAACGCCTATTACACGCTGCATCGTGAAAAGCGCGTGTTGTCGTCCAAGCAGCGCCGGCAGGGGATGCGCTCCAGCTATATCGGCAGCGAAGTTTTCATCTCGCTGGTCGATGCGGCCGAAGCGCCGTATCGCGGGGATCTGAAACAATTGGGCATGGAAACGCTCTGCACGAATCGCGATTTGCCCCTGCTGATGCCCGTCGGCATGGGCGCTACCGATTTTACCTTGCAGACCGGCGCTCCGGTGCAAGCGATACGGTGTTTGGCCGGTCCGACCAAGCCGAGGCCTTCGTCCGCCGACGGCGAAATGGCGTGGCGTCTGATCAATCATCTGTCGCTCAACTACCTGACGCTGACGGATAGCAGCGAGACCGAAGGTGCGGCGGCGCTTCGCGAGTTGCTCGCCCTTTATGCGGATCCGAATGATGCGACGGTACGCCGTCAAATCGAGGGCGTTCTGTCGATCGGATCCAAGAACGTGGTTCGTCGGGTGGATGCTGCCGGTCCCATTGTATTCGGGCGCGGTTTGGAGATTGCCGTCGAGTTTGACGAATCCGCATTCGAGGGCTCCGGCTGCTTTCTTCTGGGGGCCGTTCTCGAACAATTCTTCGCCCGTTATGTATCGTTGAATTCGTTCGCTGAAACGTCGGTAAGGACGGCGGAACGAGGGGAGATCATGCGATGGCCGCTACGTATCGGGCAGCGACACACGATCTGATCGAGCTCCTTCGCCGCGAGCCCTATCGCTTCGACTTCTTCGAGGCATTGCGGCTGATCGAGTGCCATTACGCGGACAAGCCGAGATTGGGGAAATCGGTTAAAGCCACTGATGATCCGATTCGGTTGAGTCAACAGCCGGAACTCGAGTTTGCGCCGTCGACCCTGGCTTCGTTCGCATCCGGCGCGGACGGTTTTCCGCCGCGTCTGTCGGCGCGTTTTCTTGGGCTGTTCGGACCCAACGGACCCATGCCCCTGCATTTGACCGAGTACGCCCGCGAGCGGGTCCGGCATCATGGCGATCATACGTTTTCGCGTTTCGCGGATGTGTTTCACCACCGGATGCTGTGCCTGTTTTATCGGGCTTGGGCCAATGCCCAGCCTACGGTGTGCCACGATCGCCCCGAATCGGATCGCTTTGCGGCTTATTTGGGCTCCTTTTTCGGGATCGGTGTTCCGTCCGTTCAAAATCGGGACGCCATGCCGGATCGGGCTAAGCTTTACTTTACCGGTCTCTTGGCCGGACAAACCAAGCATCCCGAGGGTCTGCGCGCACTCATCGGCGATTTTTTCGGGATCAGCGTTAGCTTGCGGGAATTCGTCGGCGAATGGATGGAGATCGCGACGCACGAACAGTCCCGGCTTGGAGTTTCGCCCTGCAGTGGGTCCTTGGGGTTGTCCGTAGTCGTGGGCGCCAGGGTTTGGGGTTGCCAGCATAAGTTCCGAATCGTGCTGGGCCCGATGGGAATCGATCGATATCGGGCGCTGCTGCCGGGCGGCGAAAGTTTGGTCGAGTTGATCGCCATCGTACGCAATTACGCCGGGGACGAACTGGTTTGGGATCTGAATCTGGTTCTTCGATATCAGGAAGTCCCATCTTTGCGACTGGACGGCGGCGCGCAACTGGGCTGGACAAGCTGGCTGGGGACGAGACAAGAAGAAAAAGACGCGGACGAGTTGATGCTGAATCCGTTTTTTCGGTGCTCGGCGCTTTGATTCGCCTGCCTGTACAGAGTTGAATTTTCTAAACGATTAAAAACACCGGATCTAGGGGGATCGCTTCATGGGAGAAATCAGCCGGGTCAAGCTTTTCGGCAAGCTTAACCGCATTTGCTACAAAGCTATCGAAAGCGCGACCGTATTTTGCAAATTGCGGGGCAATCCGTACGTCGAATTGGTGCACTGGCTGCATCAATTGCTTCAGCTTCAGGATTCGGATCTGCACCGCCTCATCAAGCAGTTCGGCATCGATCCGGGCCGCCTCGCCAAGGATTTCACCGAGTCGCTCGACCGCTTGCCGCGAGGAGCTACGTCCATATCCGACCTGTCGTCGCACGTCGAGGAGGCGGTCGAGCGCGGATGGGTATACGGAACGCTAATGTTCGGCGAAAACCAGGTCCGCTCGGGCCACCTGCTCGTCGGCATTTTGAAGACTCGGGGGCTGCGCGGCGAACTGGTCGGCATTTCGAAAGAATTCGAAAAGATCGGCCTCGAAACGCTGACCGAACGGTTGGCTGAGTTCGTTGGCGGTTCGCCCGAAGACGGATTGGCCGCGACCGACGGATTTCAGGCAGGCGGAGCGGCTCCTGGCGAAGCGAGCGGAGCTATGTCGCCTGCTGCCATGGGCAAGCAGGAGGCGCTCAAGCAATTTACCGTCGACCTGACGGAACAGGCGAGGCAGGGAAAGATGGACCCTGTCGTGGGACGCGACGAGGAGATCCGCCAGGTCATCGATATCCTTATGCGCCGTCGTCAGAACAATCCCATCCTGACGGGCGAGGCGGGCGTCGGCAAGACCGCGGTCGTCGAAGGATTCGCCCAGAAAATCGTGGCGGGCGATGTGCCGCCGCCTTTGCGCGATGTGAGCTTGCGCACCTTGGATGTCGGGCTCCTCCAGGCCGGGGCCAGCATGAAAGGGGAGTTCGAGAATCGATTGCGGCAAGTCATCGAGGAGGTCCAGGCCTCGCCCAAACCGATCATCCTCTTCATCGACGAGGCTCATACCTTGGTTGGCGCGGGCGGAGCTACCGGTACCGGCGATGCCGCCAATCTTTTGAAGCCCGCCTTGGCGCGCGGCAACCTGCGCACGGTGGCGGCGACGACCTGGGCGGAATACAAGAAATACATCGAAAAGGATCCGGCATTGACGCGCCGCTTCCAGGTCGTCCAGGTGCACGAACCGAGCGAAGAGAAAGCCATACGCATGATGCGCGGCGTGGTTTCCGTGATGGAAAAGCATCATCGGGTGCAAGTTTTGGACGAGGCGCTGGAATCCGCCGTCAAGCTTTCGCACCGTTATATCCCGGCGCGTCAGCTCCCCGACAAAGCCGTCAGCCTTCTCGACACCGCCTGCGCCCGCGTTGCCATAAGCCAGCACGCGGTGCCGCCCGAGGTGGACGATTGCCGAAAGCGCATACAAGCACTCGAAACCGAGCTGGACATCATCGGCCGGGAACGTTCCGTAGGGATCGACACGACAGCCCGCGAAAACCGCGCGCTAGCCGAACTGGAGGCCGAACGTGAGAGGCTGGCGGCGCTGGAAGGCCGCTGGAACTCCGAAAAGGAAGTGGTCGAAAAGATTCTGGCCCTGCGTCAGCAACTTCGGGAGCAGACCGGAAAAGTTGAAGGCACCGGCAGCGCCTTGGAGCAGGCGGCGGAACAGGCGGAACCCGCACCCGCCGTCGACCGGGATGCGCTGTTGTCCGAACTCAAGGACCTGCAAAGGCGGCTGCACGCATTACAAGGCGAACATCCGCTAATCCTGCCCACTGTCGACGGCCAAGCGGTCGCTTCCGTAGTCCAGGATTGGACCGGCATTCCCGTCGGACGCATGGTTAAGAACGAGGTCGAAACCGTGCTGAAACTGGCCGATATCCTGGAACAGCGAATCATCGGCCAACGCCACGCCTTGGAAATGATTGCCAGGCGTATTCAGACCTCCCGTGCCGGTCTCGATAATCCCAATAAGCCGATCGGCGTCTTCATGTTGGCCGGCAGTTCGGGCGTCGGCAAGACCGAAACCGCCCTGGCTTTGGCCGAGGCTCTCTACGGCGGCGAGCAGAACGTCATCACCATCAATATGAGCGAATATCAGGAGGCGCACACCGTATCGACCCTCAAGGGTGCTCCGCCGGGTTACGTCGGTTACGGCGAGGGCGGCGTTCTGACCGAAGCGGTAAGGCGTAGGCCCTATAGCGTGGTGTTGCTGGACGAAGTCGAAAAAGCCCATCCCGACGTTCACGAGATCTTCTTCCAAGTATTCGACAAGGGCTGGATGGAGGACGGCGAAGGCCGGGTGATCGACTTCAAGAACACCCTGATTCTCCTGACTACCAACGCCGGGACGGACCTGATCATGAATCTGTGCAAAGACCCGGAACTGATGCCCGAACCCGACGGCATCGCCAAGGCTCTGCGCGAACCCTTGCTCAAGGTTTTCCCGCCTGCCTTGTTAGGCCGCCTGGTCGTCATTCCTTATTACCCGTTGAGCGACGAAATGATCGGTGCCATTGCGCGGCTGCAGCTCGGCCGCATCGAAAAGCGCATCCGGGAAACCCACAAGGTGCCGTTCAGCTATGACGACGAGGTGATCAAACTCATCACCAACCGTTGCACCGAGCTCGAGAGCGGCGGGCGCATGATCGACGCGATTTTGACCAATACCGTGTTGCCGAGGATCAGCGAAGAGTTCTTGATCCGGATGATGGACGGGAACGCCATAGAGCGGGTGCATATCGACGTGCAGGATGGACAATTCGGCTACCGGTTTGAATAAAAAATAAGGCCGCGACAAAGTTTCGGCAGCATCCTCGTGGTGACCCTGTTGCTACGAGTCTGTAATCAAAACAAGAGTACGAACCTGAGGGGGAAATTCGGATGGACGTGTTCACCGAAGTCTATGACAAGAGTATCGAGTTGCTTAAGACGTCATCGCTGCAAAAGGACTGGAAAGACATCGAGTCCGGATTGAAGAAGCTGCTTCAATCCGATGGTCCGTCGGTCGATGCCGCACCGGTACTCGACAAGCTGCGCAAGCAGTTGGAAGAAGCCGCGAAGGGGAAAGCCTTGAGCGGCCGCGCGCAGTCCCAGGAGATCCTCAGCGCCTGTCAGACCGGCAGTTCCGGCTACCAAGACCGTGCGGCGTGCATCAAGCAGTTCCGGCATTTCTATCTGGTGGCGAAGAAAGGTAACCAGAGCATATGGGTTGTCGACTCTCCGAAGCACTATGGCAAGTGGACCTATGATCTCTTCGCCGGCAGGAACGAAGCCCAACTCAAATCGGATCTCAACCACTGGCGCGAGGTGTTCGGTGAGGGTAATCGGAAGATGATGTCCGACGCGCTTCAGCTCGCCCGCAAGTGGAGTTCCGATGTGGAGGTCAAGCTGAGCGGCAAGTCCGGGGATGCGAACGACACGATCCGCCGCTGGTTTCACACCGACGGTGCCAAGACCGGTGATCTCGATGCCAGCCGGGGCAAACTGCTCGACGGATTCAAGAAGATCACGGCGGCCTGTAATTCCGGCAAGGTGATATTTTCCGACCGTCCCCACAAGCGCGCGGACGGGTCGATGAAAAACACCTTCGCCTCGGTCAACAGCCTGGACGTCATGCCGGTGATCTACATTTACGAATTGTTTCTGCGCACCGGCAAGCGTACGCGTCTCGGAAACATTCCGAAGCTGTGGCTGTGCGCCCTGACGGTAGTCCACGAATTATCCCACAAGCTGGTTAAGACCGAAGACATCCGTTACGACTACGACGGACTCAAGCCCGGCAACGCATTCAAAACCGAAGATGCCTTGAACAACGCCGATAGCTGGGCTTACTTCGCCGGTGATCTTGTCGGCGCGATTCCCAAAAGTGCGATCAAGGAAGCACTAAGCTAAACCAGACGATTGCCCCATGTGCACACTTTTCCGGCAAAGACTTTGTAAGCTCATCATCGTGGCTGCGACGGTGTTTCCTATATTCGCATGGGGCGACGCAGCTACGCTGCCCCAAATAAAGGAGTCAGGCATGGAATCTTCCAAGAGACGTGCGCCGGCGGCGAAGCCGGTCACCCACAAAGGCATACGCTACGAGCAACTGCGTGCGGCGCGCTCACGAGGCTTCGGACAGAGCGGCGGCGTTATCGCGGCGGTCGACGAAGCCAGCGGTCAGGAACTCTGGACCTTGCAATTGTATACCACGCAGTACGACCCCCACGAGGAAACCGATGCACAGGAGGTTTATATCGAGGAACTGCGTATCGATAAGAAGTCCGAGACGTTGATCGCACGCGACGAGCGCGGGCGCACGTTTATAGTCAATCTCAAGGATCGCACGGTCACCGAAAAGCACTAGGCGACTGGGGCGTCCGACGGGCTGGAGCGCGGCGCAGGACGCACGAACACGGCGAATTGGCTCGGGTTTTCTGATTCGGTCGATGGAGGCGAATCCCATCGATCGAGGGCACTGAGTGTCCCGGATCAGGGATTTGGGTACGGGTTCGGGTCATTTTTTCAAAAAACGCGGCATAAAATGCTGCACGTGAGCCCCGACGGGGATTAGGAGAAAGCATGGCCGAGCAGACTGCTCGTGATTTGGTGGCGTACAAGAACTACACGCCGACGGGTCTCACTGAGACGAGACTAACCAGAAAGCTTACCCTGGACCAGGAGTGGGTATTCGGTGGATCGGGCGGCGTCGATATCATGATCAAGTTCGACAAGAACTTTTTCAAAAAGCACCTGTTTACTTACTCCAAGAAAACCAATGAGGTCGCACAGATCGCCTTCTTCCTCTCAAAGGAGGCCGGCGACCCGCCCGGCAGAGAAATGGACTTCTGGCTCCAGGCCGAATTGATCAAGCTCAATCAAAAACTTCGGAAGGCGCTGGAACACCGTGCAGAAGCCTATCGGTGCACTTGCGGGCACTATCTGATCTCTCACGCCTGTACAAACTGCGGGCATGGCCCGGCAAAACACAAGACCGGGAGTGGGGCGAATTGCGCATGCAAGGAAGACACTGGTGCCGGAATAAAATGCGGCTGCACCACCTATACCAACAGATGTGTCGAATCCGGCTGCGCTTGCGGCGGGTTTACGAATACACCGACAGGGGCGTACGCAACATCCCGCAGCAATAGCGGAAAGGGACCCGATAACCCTTTGCAAGGAGCTCCTACGCAAGTAAATACGTGCATTATTCTCGACCGGATACCCATGGAAAAATTCAAAGACGTGGTCATCAAATCGTTCGAGACCGCAGAAACGACATCCCACACCTGGGCGATCAATACCGAAAAACACCTGACATGGGATTTCGGAATCGCAAACTGTGTGGTCAATGCTTCGCTTGGGCAAGCTCCGAAAGATTGGACAACCAGCACCGGTGTAACGGTATCGACCAAAAAACTCAGTTTTACCCCGGCCAGCAGCGGAAAGCGGGACCTGTACACTTATCAGGTTTTCCACTTGAGCAATTGACGCGAGATACCGGTATAGCGGACTTACAAAGGCAATCTAGGATGTCCGAGATATCCGGTGTAAGGTCCGTAGATCAAGGCCAAACCCATCCTGTGTATCATCCGGATCGTATTTCGACCCCAGAGATGCATAGGATGAGCTAAGTAGCTTCTATAATTTCCTCTTGTGTTCCTTTAATCCCGATTCATTTTCTATTAGGCGTTATTTCGAATGGAGATTACATAAATGCCGCTAGCACAACCGAATACGAAAGGAGTATTCCCGGCGACGATGGGAGGGCAACCCATACCCGAGATAAAGGTCGCGGATAATACTGCATTAAGCGATATGGAAGATATCCATTTTGGTATGAATATCGATGAGGCCGACAATGCCGATCTTTATCGGGATCTCGATCGCGGAAATCCGGTGGAGGCCGACCTTGTCGGCCTTGGCCCAAGAACCATCGATATCAAGCGGCGAGGCGGGAGAACCGCGGAGGATGACTGGGAAATACACTGGGGAAATGCGAGAGCGCGCGGGCTCAAAGGCATGGACGACACGAAGTTCCAAAACTTTAACCAGGCTAGGCCCATTAAGCACCGCCAGTTTCCGGCGGGTGCGCATCTGGGCGGCGTCGACGTAGGGGGAACAAACAAAGAATATAGCCTAGGTGCCACCACAAAAGCGGATACCGAAGGCCTTGAAATGGGTACGAGGTGGTCCAAAACCGCGCTTGAATATTCGCTGGCGCATGGCGGCGGAAAAATCCATTTTCACCTGGACGGAATGGGTGAATTATCCGGTATTTTCGATAAAACCGGGGATTATGGCTATAACGTCACCAGCCGCGAACTGCGGTACGTCAAGAGATTCTGGATGAGATTCCAGCATAAGGTGATATTTTATAACGGATATACGGCCGCTCTATTGCCGGTGATTGTCTGTCCTCCCTGGATACCGAACTGGGAACCGGATAGCGCGACGAACACGTGCCGGGTATGCAATAAGGAATTCAGCAGAGTATTTCCGGTCCGGTGGCGTCATCACTGCCGCTTGTGCGGCAAGAATGTTTGCGACGTCTGTTCGCCCGACCGCGTCCGGTTGACGTTTCCGGTTCAGCGGCCCGGGCACGTACGTGAAACCGGCCCGGTAAGGGTCTGTAGACCCTGTTATTTGGCCTTCAATCGTGCGCTTCCCGCTCCGATATAAGTGTCGGCGATGCTGAAAAAGAAAGGCCCGAATTTCCACGCTCTGTACTATTCCGAAAGTTGATCTATGTTGGACGACGAACCGTCAGATTTCCGCATCGAGGAAGTAACCCCCGAGTTGGCGTTGAGCGGTGCGATTCGCTTGCTGCAAGCGAATCGCCTCGATGACGCCGAGCGGATTTTCAGCGTACTACTGGAGAATTATCCGGACATTCCCGAAATTCTTCATTTCTACGGCATCCTCGCGCATCGGAGAGGCAGAGACGATCTGGCCGTCGAGTCGATCGAAAAGGCCATCGCCATTGCGCCGACCTATGCCGATGCGTACAACAACCTCGGCAACATCTATAACAAGGCCGGCAAGCCCGAAAAGGCGGTGGACGCCTACCGGCGCGCGATCGAGCTGAATCCCGGAAACGTTGCTGCGCACAACAATCTCGGCACCGTTCTCAAGGATCTGGAGCGCTTCGAGGAAGCCGCGGAGCAATTCGCCAAGGCGATCGAACTGATGCCGGACAACGCCGAGCTCTATCACAATTTCGGAAACGTATTCCGGAAGCAGGGCAAATTCGGGGAGGCCGCCCAGGCTTACCGCAGAGCGATCAATCTCCGGCCGTACCGCTCGGACGATTACGAAAATCTTTGCCATGTGCTGTACCTGCAAGGCTTGGTCGAGGAAGCATTGCCCACGATCCGTCAATGGCTGGAACACGATCCGACCAATCCTCTGGCGCTGCACCGGCTGCATTCGTATGCCGGGACGGACGCCCCGGCGCGCGCTTCGGACGACTACGTCCGCATGACGTTCGACAGCTTTGCCGATAGTTTCGATTACGTGCTCAAGGGGCTCGATTATCGGGCTCCGGGTTTGGTCAAGGAAGCCGTCGCCGCATTGTACGATCGGGATCGAGTCGACCTCGAAGTGCTCGACGCCGGCTGCGGGACCGGGCTGTGCGGGGAATTCTTGCGTCCTTATGCGCGTCGGCTGACCGGCGTGGATCTGTCCGTCAAAATGCTGGAGAAGGCCCATGCCAGACGGCAATACGACGATTTGATCGAGAGTGAATTAACAGCCTACATCGGACGGCACACGGATCGGTTCGACCTGATCGTCTCCGCCGATACGCTGGTTTATTTCGGCGATTTGAGCGCGGTTTTCGAGCGGGTAGGGCGGGCACTGCGCCGGGGCGGATACTTCATTTTCACGGTGGAACGTAACGACGAGCGGCCGTCCGAAGGGTACAAGATCAATCTCCACGGGCGTTACAGCCATACGGAGGATTACCTGCAACGTGAGCTGGAAAGCGCCGGGCTTTCCCTTCGGAGGGGCGAGCAGCAGATGTTGCGCTACGAGGCCGGTGTGCCTGTGGAAGGGTTTCTGATCGTTGCCGCGCGGTCTTGAATTCGGTGGTTGCTCGCTGCGACCGGAAAGGTGTCTCGGGCGGAATCGCCTGAAATCATCGGTCTATATCCCAGGTTTGTTAGTATTCGACAAATTGTCTCCAATCATTCTAATGGGTTAGTTTTATGTCGTTCACCCAGGATTTCCGCTCCGCTTCCGTAACGAGTCCTTTGGGCAAAGACGTCTTGTTGTTCTTCCGAATGCAGGGGCGGGAGGAATTCAGCCGCTCGTTCGAGCTTGAAGTGGATTTGCTCAGCGAGAATCGGAATATCGCCGCCAAGGACGTTCTGGGAAAGAAACTGACCGTCGCGCTTGAACTTTCCAACGGGGGCAAACGTTATTTCAACGGCTATGCCGTTCAATTCAGCCAGGAACCCGATCTCGGCGAATTCGCGCATTACCGGGCGGTTTTGCGGCCGTGGCTATGGTTTCTGACGCGCAAGACGAATTGCCGCATTTTTCAGGACAAAACCGTACCGGAGATCGTCAAGGCCATTTTCGAGGAGCATGGCTTCAGCGGCGACATTCAGGAATCGCTGAGCGAAACCTATCGGCAGCGCGAATACTGCGTACAGTATCGCGAAAGCGACTTCGATTTCGTCAATCGGCTCCTGGAAGAAGAAGGCATCTACTATTTCTTCAAGCACGAAAGCGACAAGCACATTCTCAATCTCATCGATTCCGCCAATGCCCACTCGGCGGTTTCCGGGTATGCGGAAGTCCCTTTCTTTCCCCCGGAGAATCAAGAACGGCGGCTCCGGGATCACATCTTCGCCTGGTCCTTCAAGCGGGTTATTCAGCCTGGGACTTACACGGTCAACGATTTCGACTTTGAAAAGCCCAAAGCCTCCTTGATCGAAAAGACAAACCGGCCGACGGAGGACGATTACAGCAAATACGAACAATACGATTATCCGGGAGGATACGTTGCGAATGCCGACGGGTCGCATTACTCGAAAGTGCGGTTGGAGGCGCTCCAGTCGGATTACGAGCGGTTTTCGGGCGAGGGTAACGTCGCGGGCCTGGAAGTCGGAGCCTTGTTCAAGCTGATCGATCATCCCCGGCAGGATCAGAACAAGGAATACGTGGTTACCGGAATGGAATTCCGGCTGCAATCCAACCGCTATAAGTCGGCGAGCGACTCGGCCGGCGATTTCGCGGAGAAGCTCGGCATTTCCGCCATTGCCAAGACGCAGCAGTTTCGTGCCGCCCATCGCACGCCGAGACCCATGGTTCGCGGGCCGCAAACCGCCATAGTGGTCGGCAAATCGGGCGAGGAAATCTGGACCGACCAATATGGACGCGTGAAGGTCAAGTTTCACTGGGACCGCGCGGAGAATCGGGACGAGACCAGTTCGTGCTGGGTGCGGGTGTCCCAGCCGTGGGCGGGAAAAGGATGGGGAGCGATTGCGATACCCCGTATCGGCCAGGAAGTGATCGTTGATTTTCTCGAAGGCAATCCGGATCAGCCGATCATTACCGGCCGCGTCTACAACGCGGAGCAGACCGTGCCCTATGCCTTGCCCGGCAAGGCCACGCAAACCGGCATCAAATCGCGCAGCAGCAAGGGCGGGGGACAGGACAATTTCAACGAGATCCGCATGGAGGACGATAAGGGGAAGGAGGAAATCTATATCCATGCCGAGAAAGACATGAATGTGGTTGTCGAAAACAGCGCCACGCTCAAGGTCGGTTTCGACAAGAAGGACCCCGGCGATCAGACGATAGACATCTACAATCACCGGACGACGACCCTGGAGCAGGGCAACGACAAGCTGCAGCTCAAGCAGGGCAATCGGGAAGTGGTGCTGGACATGGGCAACCACACCTTGTCGATCAAACAGGGGAATCAGGAGACCAAGATCGATCTGGGCAAAAGCACGCTGGAGGCGATGCAGTCGATCGAACTCAAGGTCGGGCAGAACAGTATCAAGATTGATCAAAGCGGCATCACGATCAAAGGCATGATGGTCAATATCGAGGGAACCAGCATGGCGGAACTGAAATCGCCCATGACGACGGTAAAGGGCGACGGAATGCTGACCGCCAAGGGCGGTATCGTCATGATCAATTAACCGAGTTGTAATCTCCGAGACTGAAAAGCAAAATGACTGAACCCGTTTTCACCAAGGTCTCTGCGCCCAACGCCGCGGCCGTGTGCCGTGATATCGACCTCGACGAAGCCGCACTCCGATTGCTGAATCCCGAAATGAGCCCGGCTGGCTTTTTACGCCTCCTTATGGAAAACGCCTTGTATCCCGAGGCCGTTAAATTCCTCGCACGGGCGCTTCCGAAACGGGAGTCGACCTGGTGGGCCTGCCTATGCGCCCGCAGCGCTTTAGCCAATGATCCTGCTTCGCCAGCGATAAAACCGCTCGAACTCGCCGAGCGCTGGGTTTACAAACCCAGCGAGGAACATCGGCGTTCGGCTTTTGCCGCGGCGGAGGCGCATCAGTTCCAAGGGGCGGGGAGCTGGGCGGCGGTGGCGGCGTTCTGGAGCGGGGGCAGCATGGCTCCACCGGATGCGCCGGCCGTTCCACCCGCGGACAATCTTACCGGGAAAGCCGTTGCCGGAGCGGTCATGTTGGCTGCGGTTCAGAACGAGCCGGAAAAAGCGCCGGAAAAGTACCAACGCTTCTTGGCGCAGGGCATCGACATTGCCTGCGGCGGCAACGGCCGGTTGGCCTCCAAGCTTGCCGGTGCGAATGCGTAATGGCGCGATCGAATGACTGATACAGTGAGGGCAATATGAGCAAACCCGCGGCCCGCCTCACCGATATGCATACCTGTCCCATGTTCGACGGCCCCAAACCCCATGTGGGAGGGCCGATCACGGCTCCCGGCGCGCCCACGGTGCTGATCGGTTCTTTGCCCGCCGCTCGGGTCGGCGATGTGGTAACCTGTGTCGGACCGCCGGATACCATTGCTCAGGGTTCGGCCACGGTGATGATCGGCGGTCAGCCGGCGGCGCGCATGGGCGACATGACCGCCCACGGCGGTGTGATCGTCGTGGGCCAGCCGACTGTTCTCATCGGCGGATAAACGGATCGACCGTCATTTAAGGAATGCACCGGAAACGCGACGCCTCTCCGGCGGAGCTTAAGGTATTATCCGGTGTGCGTTCGGACCTTTTGCGCCGCTCTCCGGAATCAGGGGGATTTTTAAGTAAGTAAACACATCATTTCAGATTTTTAAAAGCCATTCATTCCACGACTTTTCTCTCGTGTGTTCGTCTGTTGTTCCCGCCGCGCCGGCTGTCCCTGCCTTCGGCGATTTAGAAAACCTCTGCGCTTGCCACGAATGTGATCTTTTGCAACGCAAGGTCCCGCTTGCGCCGGGGCAAAGCGCCCGCTGCTGCCGCTGCGGAGCGCAGCTCTATCATGCGCCGAAAGACACCCTGGACCGGACATTGGCCTTTTCCCTTGCGGCATTCATTCTGTTTTCGGTCGCCAATCTGTTCCCTATTCTGGGGCTGAGCATCCAGGGCAAGCACACGGAGGCGACGCTTCTCGGTGCCGTGCTCGAGTTGCAGAAGCAGGGCATGGGAATGATGGCCGGCCTGGTTCTGTTTACCACCATTGTGGTACCGGCCATGGAGCTTCTGGGACTGTTATATGTGCTGCTGCCGCTGAAGCTGAATAAGAAGCCGCCGGGTCAGGCCGCCGTGTTCAGATTGATTCAGGTGCTGCGGCCATGGGGCATGATCGAAGTCCTGATGCTGGGCATCCTGGTTTCCCTGGTCAAGCTCGCTCACATGGCGACTGTTCAGCCGGGCTGGTCGCTGTGGCTTTTCGGCGGTTTTATTTTCGTGATGGCGGCGACCGCTGCCTCGTTGGATAGCGAAGAGATTTGGGCGCGGTTGGGGCGGCGCTGTCCCGTCGCCACTCAGCAAAACTCAGGGGCCGGCTATTTGACGTGCCATGCCTGCGGAATGCTTTCCTATGCCCCGGCCGGGAAGCACGAGCAGCACTGCCCTCGGTGCGGTAGCGTGCTGCACGTCCGCAAACCGAACAGCGTCGGTCGATGCTGGTCTCTCCTGATCGCCGCCATGATTTTATATGTTCCGGCCAATGTGTTGCCGGTCATGTCCACCTCTTCGATCGTCGGGGCTCAAGTCGACACCATCATGAGCGGGGTGATCTATCTGTGGGTATCGGGATCGTGGCCTTTGGCACTGCTGGTGTTCTTTGCCAGCGTTATGGTGCCGCTGCTGAAACTGATGGCTCTCACTCTACTCTTGGTGACGGTTCAGACCGGATCGCGCTGGCGGCCGCTGGACCGCACCCGGCTATATCGGCTGACCGAAAAGGTCGGCCGTTGGTCGATGGTGGATATTTTTGTCGTTACCATGCTGGTGGCCCTGGTGGATGTGCGCCCTCTGGCGGCGGTCCAAGCCGGGCCCGGAGCCATTGCCTTCGGCGCCGTAGTGGTGCTCACCATGGTTGCCGCCATGAGCTTCGACCCGCGACTGATATGGGATTCCGTACAAGAAAATGTTCATTCGAGATAACGATTCAAATTCCGCTTCGAAGACCGACAAGGGCGATGCGTTGCCGACGGCGGTCGCAGCGCCGCCGAGCCGGTTCGCCTTTTCCGTCGTTTGGGTCATACCGCTGGTTGCGGCGCTGATCGGTGCCTGGCTGGCCTGGAAAGCGATCTCGGAACGAGGCCCTGTGATCACCCTTATTTTCATGAGTGCCGAGGGTTTGGAGCCGGGCAAAACGCCTATCAAGTATCGGGACGTAGAGGTGGGCAAAGTCGCCGATGTCGCCCTGAGCGAAGATCGGACCAGCGTCATCGTCACCGCTCAAATGCGTGACGGAACCGAGGATTGGCTGGTGAAAGACACCCGTTTCTGGATCGTGCGTCCGCGCGTGGTCGCCGGGAACATTTCGGGTTTGAGTACTTTGCTTTCCGGCTCTTATATCGGCTTGGACGTGGGGAGTTCGACGGAGCGGAAATACAAATTCCGCGGTCTGGACGTCCCGCCCATTCTAACATCGGATCTGCAGGGCCGGCGCTTCGCTCTCAAGGGCGAGGATCTGGGCTCTTTGGATGTAGGATCTCCTATCTATTTCCGGCACATTGCGGTTGGCAAGGTGCTGGGCTTCGAAATGGATCCTGCGGGGACCGGTGTAACCATACAAGTTTTCGTGGAAACGCCCTATGACCGGTTCGTGACCGCCGACACCCGTTTTTGGCACGCCAGCGGTCTCGACTTAACACTCGATGCCAATGGCGTCAAGATCGACACGGAGTCGCTGATGAGCATCATGCTCGGCGGAATCGCTTTCGCCATGCCGGCCGGCGACGGAAAAGTCGAGCCTGCGGTGGAAAACACGGCGTTTACCCTTTACGCCAATCGGTCCGCGGCCTTCGCGCCACCCAAAACCGAACGGCGCGCGATGGTTTTGTATTTCGACGAAACGATACGAGGGCTTTCGGTCGGTGCGCCGCTCGATTTTAGAGGCTTGCCTGCCGGAGAGGTCACCGGCATCCGGGGCGAGTGGGATACGCAGAACCACCGTTTCCGTATTGCGGTCGATATCGGCCTGAGTTGGGGTGGGATGATACGCAATCAAAAACGCGAACTTATCACCACGACCCGCGAGGCCGTGGAGAGACAGTTGAGCCGAATGGTGGAGAAAGGGCTTCGTGCGCAATTGCGCACAGGCAACCTAATCTCGGGGCAACTCTATGTCGCTCTCGACTTCTTCCCGTCTGCGCCGTCGGCACATTTGGACTGGACGCGGGACCCGCCTGAGTTTCCGACCATGCCGGGCACTTTGCAATCGCTCTCGGACAGCGCGGAACATATCGTGAAAAAACTGGACAAATTACCGCTCGACGAGATCGCCGCGGACCTGCGGAAAACCATGGCATCGTTGAATCAGACACTTAAGAGCGTGGAGCGGCTGACCTCCAATTTGGATCGCGAGCTGATGCCGGAGATGAAGACCACGATTATCGACGCTAGACGGACCCTGACCGAAGCCCAGAAGACGCTTGCCACCGACGGACCGCTCCAGCACGATGCGCGCGACGCGCTGAACGAGGTTTCCCGGGCAGCTCAATCGTTACGCGTGATGTTGGATTATCTGGAGCGCCATCCGGAATCGCTTCTTATGGGTAAAGAGAAACAGCCATGATCCGTTTTCTGTGGATGACGATATTCGTTAGTCTTTTCGCCGGGTGTGGCGGTTCCGCGCCGGCACGTTTCTATACGCTGATGCCGGCGAACGACCCGGTGGCCGCACGGGGCACTCTGAGCGATAGCGCGAAAATAATCGTGGTGGGGCCGGTGACGATTCCCGCCGCTTTGGATCAGCCCCAGCTAGTCGTTACCAAGGGCGAACATGAAGTCGAGGTTCTGGAGCAGCATCGCTGGGCAGCGCCGTTGAAGGACGAAATCACGAGCGCACTGGCCGCTCGCCTTTCCCGTCTGGTTGGCGATGCGACGGTAACCGCCTACGCCCAATCGACGTCTCTTGATCCGAATGTGCGGATTCTCATAGATATTTCCCGATTTGAACTTCGCCCGAAAGATAGAGCCGTTTTCGAAGCGCTGTGGACGATCAAAATGAATGACGAAACGGCGGTCCGCCGCGGACATACCAACGTGGCCATCCCTGCCGCGAATAGCAGTTACGTAGGGTTGGCAACCGCGCAAAGCCGGGCGCTCGACGCCTTGGCGCAGGACCTCGCCGCCGCGTTGCGAACTCGGTGACTCGATGCCCGATGTTCGTAAGCTGAAGAAATTACCCGAGGGATAGACGGGACCGGTTGGCTGAGGCTGCCGACCGATTCCGTTGAACCGGCCGGCGCTCGAAGTCGATTGTGCTGATTAGCTACGGCGGTCGTTATAACTCCCGTTACGCCTTGCTGCGGTAACGAAAGGGTTGGAGCTGCCGTTGCGCTCACCTCTGTCTTGGGGAGGACGGGCTTCGTTTACCGTTAGGCTGCGGCCGCTTACCTCCTTACCGTTCAAGGCCGCAATCGCGGCCTGAGCTTCCTGAGCGCTGCCCATTTCCACGAATCCGAAACCCTTGGAGCGCCCTGTTTCCCGATCCATAATCACATGGGCCGAGTATACCGTACCATGTGGCGCAAAAAGCTGGTGCAGATCATCGTTTCCAAGGCCGTAATTCAGATTTCCGACATACAATTTCCTGTTCACTAGATAACTCCTCAATACCCACTCAAATAACATGTGCGCCGAAGGTCAAAACATATATCCATCAATAACGGCTTCAGCTCCGCTCCTTGGTACGATAAATAAACTATCTTTCCGCACCTAATTCCATAAGTAATCGCCCGTAGGTAACTATATTCCCGTATAGCATTACGGCAGTCGCACTCTTCGGGGTATATCTGTGTCGCGACATCCGTAACGCTAATGTAACGAAAACGCAATAAATTTGGTTGACTCTCGAATACTTTCGGATCGTTCGTTGTCGTAAATCGACACCGCTTCTCAAGTAATATCGAGCCGGGTTTCTTGTTCAAGATGAGCGCCCTTAACCGCCTGTCCGGACAAGATCACTTGTTTGATTCCGTTTTTGTCAATATGAACCACGCTTTCCTCGCGTTTAAATGTCTCGGGGATAGCCGACTCATCATCGAGAATTACTTTCGGCGGATTTTGTTTGACTTTGATAATGAATTGAGGACTCCTGATTTCACGTATATTGATACGTTCCATCTGAATCTTGAGATATTGCCTTAAACCGGCCGCACGAGTTTCCAAGGCTCTGCGTCGCCGGTTCATCCGCTCTTCGGCCTGACGAATCAGTTCGGCTTCGCCCTCCATGTGCAGGAGGGCGGCAGCGATGTTCCATGCTTTAAGCGAGATCTCGCCCGTAAGTGCTTCCAATGTGTCGTTGATCACATCCGGAGGCAAATCCAGATCCGTAAGGTTATTCAAGGCTTCCTGGTATTGCTCGGCAATCTCATAAAGCTTTGTTTCCACGCCGCTTACCCCTTCTCAGTCGCGTCCGGTTTAGCCCAGTCTTCCAATTTCTGAACGAGCCTATCGTAGACTTCAGGCGTCAACTCTTCGAACGCGTTCAACTTGTTCTTGCTCGCGGCTTTGACCCAACGCAGCACGCGCTCGCGGTCCAAGCCGAGTTCCTTGATCCGTGTCTCCAATTGCTCGATCTGTGTGAGGGAAAGGCTGCAGAACCTGTAGCCCCGGCCGCCAGCTTCCGAAGACGGTGTCGATTCGGCCGGAATCCGATCGTTGGCATCGCCTTCGCCCTCGGTGAATTTGCCGGTAGTAACAGCGGCTTGTGGCTTCGAGGCCGGCCCTAGCTGCATGTCCTCAAGGTCTTGCGTAAACACTTCGCTTAAGCCCGCCATCCGCAGAGTCGCATCGATATGCGCCGACTTTCCCGCCATCTTGAGGGCTTTATTCAGGTCCCCATTGTCCTGCTGCACGCTGCGTGCTCCAATGCCTTCCGCGACCGTCCGTTCCTGACTGTCTCGCAGTTCGCAGCGGAGAATGATCGTACCGAGACGCTGTCCCGACAGGGCGGCCTGCTCATAGGCGGTGAGATTGGGATAATGCACCGTCACTCCGAGCATCCCGCAAATTTTTTCGGCACCCGGCTTGAATAGACTCGGCTTGCTCCAGTGGCTGTTGATCGGGCACGACTCCGCTTCGCCGCGCCTGGCAAAGGCGCATCTTTCCCGATTGAAGAGGTGAATGCGGCCGTAGTCCGTGCCTTCCACCAAGGCTTCCCTTATCCAATTGAGTATCGCCGCACGATTATGCTTGCGCCGCGCCAGTCCCGCTTCGAATACATCATTCGGCAAATCCAGAGGGGAAACGCTCGGTAGTTCGGCCTTTGCCGTTTTCCTCGCGACTTTTCGCGCTGTCGGCTTTTCGGGGCTCGCCACGGGCTGTTCTTCGTGTTCGAGATAGGCCGTGGACGGAATCGAAGCCGCTGGGGCGTCTACGGTGTCTTCGCGTTCTTTTACGTGATTCATAACTTGGTTACTCCTGCCGTACACATCACCTTTAATGCATTTCCCTGGGGCAAGGCTTGCTTGCGGGGTGCTATGGCGTTGTACCGCTCGTCTGGGAAGTAGAAAAAAGCTGCCGGAATATCCGGATCGAAGAGTGGTTATTTAAGGCGCCTCAGGTTACTGCCGACGCATCACAGCGCTGTCCTATGGTGGGGGTGGAAGATTGGCACTGGGGAATCGCTCCAAAAACACTTACAGTGACAATTTGCGGCCGAGATTTAGCGGGAAGCGACGTTGAGCCTGGCGCAAGACAATAGGTCAGGACCGAAGGCTAAGACTTGATTCCGGCTTGATTTAGGCAAAGTTATGCTCTTTAGATGCTGTGAATAAATAACCGGTTTTCCATGTAACATTAAACAAAATCCGGCGGCGAAAGTTCCCTCAAGAATTAAAGAAAAATGTGATAATACAAAGAGTTGTCTTGGCTATGGCGGGGCAGCCAAGGGCTCGTTCGGATCTAAAGGACGTTGCGTTGGATTGACCTCGGAAAATACTTCGCTTGTCGGTCTATAGGTCGATTGCCTAAACGCATTGTGATCGATCATGAGGTTGAGGAACCTTCGTATCTCGAGTCACCATTTCTTTGGCCGGGGTGGTTTCGTTCTTGGTTTGATGTTGCTAGCGCCTTTGTGGAGTGGAGGAGGAATGGCGGGAGCGCTCGAAGACTATGTTAATGCGCCGGACACCGCGTACCATTGGCGGTATGAGTCGGAAGCCCAAGAACCGTGGGGAACGCTGATCCGTTTGGAGTTGATATCCCAGAAGTGGCGTGGCGAAACGTGGAGCCACGGTCTTGTGATCGTCCGGCCGCTCGAGCTGCGTAATCCCAAGACTGCCTTTCTTCTGATAACCCACGATGGTGCCGCCAGCATCGATCTGTTGAAGACGGTGGCGGAACGAGCCGGAGCCATTGCGGCTGCGATTACCGGCGTTCCCAATCAACCATTGTATGGGCGTAGCGAAGATGCGCTTGTCGCTTATACGTTCGATCGGTATGCGGAAACGAACGACAAGACCTGGCCGTTGCTTTTCCCTATGGTGAAAAGCGCGGTGCGGGGCATGGATGCGGTTCAGGAGTTTGTGGGGCGGACATTGAGTGTCGGCATCGAGAAGTTTCTGGTCGCCGGTGCCTCCAAACGAGGTTGGACGGCCTGGTTGACGGCAGCCGTCGATGGGCGGGTCAAAGCCATCGCGCCCATGGTGTTCGACATGTTGAACATCAAGACGCAACTGCAATGGACCGAGAAAGTCTATGGCCGGCAAAGCGAGTATATCCACGATTACACCGATCTGGGGCTGCATCGGGCCCTGGACGACAGTCCTCTGCAGCGGTTGCGCGTGTGGGTGGACCCCTACGCTTATCGCGAACGTTACAGAATGCCGAAGTTGCTGTTGCTAGGGACTAACGATCCTTATTGGACAGTCGACTCGCTGCGTCATTACTGGCATGACCTGCCCGAGCCCAAACTGCTGTTCCAGGCGCCGAATGCGGGTCACGGTGCGGGTAGTACTCTGGAAGCCAGGCAGACGCTTGCAAGCTTTTTTGAAATGGTCGCCGACAATCATCCGCTGCCCAGGCTGGCATGGACGCATACGCAACGGGGGGATGATACCGAGATGATACAGGTCAAGACCAACGCGAAACCGACCGCGATACGTCTTTGGACCGCCGAGTCCTCGGATCGCGACTTTCGTAACGATGCTTGGTCGAGTCGTAGCCTGGCGCTCAATCCGGAGCGGAATGGCGCCGCCATTCTCGTGCGTGCGCCCTGTGACAAATATCGTGCGTATCTGGTCGAAGTGGAGTTGCGCTCTCCGAGCGGCCACCCTTATCAACTATCGACCGAAGTCCGGGTTCTTCCCGATCTTGCCCGCATCGAATAAAACGGTTTCGGATGGCAGCTCAGCGTATCGGGTGTCATGTCGGAGCGAGAAATTGTCGTCAGATCCCGACGTCCAGGAGCGAGATTGCTCTTTTGGCTCCAATTTATTGATGACTACTGTATTGGAATTGAGCGAGTTGGATCCGCTATCACGATAGGCGGGAATCCTGGCCTTGCCTTTGCATAAAATACGCGGCGTTTTGCAATCAAGGGGGGAGTTCCAATCCATGCGCATTTTGATGTTGAAGCCGATCCTGGCCGTATTGCTTATCGTGTTTAGCGGATCTTCCGTGGCTTCGGGAAAACATGCCCACAAACATAAACATCATAAGCACCGCCACCACAAAACTGTTCATGTCCACGAGCATCACCACCACTATTACGACGACAGGCATCGGTATGTTCCGATAGAGCGACCGGGCTTGCCACGGCTACCGGAGCTGCCTCGCCTTTCTGATTTGCCGGCGCCTCCGCTGCCGAGATTGCCGCCTTTGCCGGGCAGGTAGAATCGCTTGGTGCCTGCCCTCGAGTAATGGTCTGGATCGGCTTGATCGTTATCTCGCGGAGAACGCACTCCGCTCGAATACAGGATCGACCTCGTTCCAAGACATTTGGCTTGTCGCCACTGTAGAGATGTTATAAAGTAACATAAAAACGCAGCGCTTGAGGTCCAAGCAATGAATGTCAGGACTCCGCCTAGTCAAAAAGTGTACACGATGCCCACCCATGATCACCGCGGTTGTGTCGACCGAGCGCTCCGCGTGGCGGAGCAGCTGTGCGCCCAGCGCGAAGTTCGGCTGACGCCGATCCGCCGCAAGGTGCTCGAACTCATCTGGGAAAGTCATCGCGCGGTCAAGGCTTACGACCTGCTCGACAAAATCAAACCGTTCGAGCAAGCCGCAAAGCCGGCGACGGTTTACCGGGCCTTGGAGTTTCTGATGGAGCAGAGCCTGATCCACCGTGTGGAAAGCCTCAATGCGTTTATCGGTTGCAACTGTTCTGAGCGGAGGCACGAGCAGCTGTTGCTGATTTGCGAACATTGCGGGAATGTCGAGGAGCGACCGGGAGCCGAGGTAATGGCAGCGGTCGCGAGTGAAGTGGAGCAGGCGGGATTTATTCTCCACCGGAAAGCTATCGAAATTCACGGCTTGTGCGCCCATTGCGCGCAGGACGCGGCTGACGCCTGAGCCAAAGCGTATCGGGCCGAGAGCTGTCGACTCGCTCGAATTCGTAACGTATATGTAACGCTATAACATTAGCTCGATAGGACCTTATAAGAAACATGAACAAGCGAGTCGTCCTGCTGATGGCTTCAGCCGCATCTTTTGCTTCGTCCGTGGCAGCCGAAGAGGAATCCGTAAAAGAATTGGAGCCCGTATTGATCACCGCGCCGGTGCATAAACTGGCCGAGGAAATGGCACGTCCCTTCAATGCCTTGAAGGGTGATGAGCTGTCTCGGAAAGTTGGCAATACCCTCGGCGAAACCTTGAATCAGGAACTCGGGGTGACCAGCTCGTCTTTCGGCGCCGGCGTCGGCCAACCGGTCATCCGCGGGCAAAGCGGTCCGCGCGTGCGAGTCATGCAGGACAGCCTTGGAATTCAGGACGTGTCTACCCTGAGTCCGGATCATGCCAATGCCGTCGAGCCGATTCTCGCCGAGCGTATCGAGGTGCTGCGGGGGCCTCAAACTCTCTTGTACGGCAGCGGAGCCATCGGTGGTTTGGTCAATGTCATCGACAACCGAATTCCCGATCGGCTGCCGGAGAAGGTCGTTACCGGCGCGGCGGAACAGCGCTACAACACCGTATCCGACGAAACTACGAGTGTTTTGCGCTTGGACGCGGGGCAGGGCATCTTCGCCCTGCACCTGGATGGTTTCTATCGCGATCGGAACAATGTCGAGATTCCGGGGTTCGCCATCGATGAACAGGCGGAAGCGGCCTCGCACGGCGAGGAAGGCCATGAGGAAGCCATCGCCAATACGAAAGGATATATCGCCAACACGGACGCGAGGGCACGGGGCGGCACGGTAGGCTTCTCGTTCATCGGGGACCCGGGCTTTTTCGGATTCTCCGTCAACCGACTGGAAAACGATTACGGCATTCCGCCCGGCGCGCATAACCATGGACATGAGCACGGTGACGAAGAAGCGGAGGGGCAGGATAGAATTCGGGTCGATATGGAGCAGTCCCGCTACGATTTCAAGAGCGAGCTCTACGATCCCGCGCCTTTCGTCGAGACGCTCAAAATGCGCCTCGGTTACACCGATTACCGCCATGTCGAGCGGGAGAACGGCGCCACGGGCACCGTGTTCAGCAACGAGGCGGTGGAAGGGCGGATAGAGCTGGTTCACAAGAACGTCGGTTCCTGGCACGGAGTAGTCGGCGTGCAGGTTCAGGACAGCGAATTCTCCGCCGTTGGCGAAGAGGCGGTAGTGCCGAAATCGGATATTTCCTCCTACGGTTTTTTCGCCGTGGAGGACATGCATTGGCGCAACGTCCTGTTCGAGTTGGGGTTGCGCGTCGAAGATCAGACTATTACCCCCGATAGCTTGAAGAGCGTTTCGCACACGCCGGTCAGCGCCTCGGGCTCGGCCGTGTGGAACGTTCGCGACGATGCGGCTGTGACCTTCGCGGTAACCCGCTCCCAGCGGGCGCCCCAGGTCCAGGAGCTTTTCTCGAACGGTTTCCACGCCGCGACCAGGAGTTTCGAGCTCGGCAATCCGGCGCTTTCGGAAGAGACCTCCTACAATCTCGACCTCGGTTTCCGCTATAACCCCGGTTGGGTCAGCGCCGAAGTCAATTTGTTTCACAATTGGGTCAACGATTACATCTTTCAGCGTAGCCCCGGCACGGTTTTCAACCGGGAAACCGAGGAATTCGAAACCGTGTGCTCCGAGGAGGACGCGTGTATTCCGGTGCTGGAAAGTACGCAGTTGGACGCCACGTTCAAGGGCTTCGAGGCGAGCCTGAAGTTTCCGGTGTTCGACCAAGTCTTCGGGAAGCTGGATCTCACCTTGTTTTCAGACTACGTGCGCGGCCGCTTCGATCATGGCGGCGATGTCCCGCGCATGCCGCCGCTCCGATACGGTTTTCAGCTGGATTACGGCTTCGAAAAACTCACCGCCTTCGCCCGGCTGATGAATGCCGAGGCGCAGAACAATCCGGGCGAGAATGAAACGAAAACGGACGGCTATTTGTTGTTCAATGTCGGCGCCGAGTACCGACTGGCGGTCGCCGACTATGCCGAGCTCATGGTATTCATAAGAGGCAAGAACCTGCTCAATGAAACCATTCGCAACTCCACGTCTTACCTCCGCAATATCGCACCGGAGCCTGGCCGCGCCGGAGAATTCGGGATACGCGTCAATTTCTGATGCTCGGAATCGCCCCGAAATTCACGAAATCGGAATGAATGCCGATCGGCAAACATTTTCAGCTCCCCTCGGCACACTTTAAGCCGACAACTTTCCATCCCGCCAACTCCACGCCGCGGCGAGAGCCTGGAATGCAGAAGCACGTCCCAGAGTGTCGGTTGCCGGCGAACTTACTCAGGATGGTCGCAATCAAATAAGACAAATTTGTACCTGCATCGTGGGCTTTGTCGTTCGTCGTCTGATGCCGGCTTATGAACCGACAAGCGGTCAAAAAACGCATATCGAATAGCCGGTCGACACTCGAACACTAATTATGTTCGTTGAGACTCTCCTTTGGCCGTATGCTGCGCGGGAGTAAACTGGAGTCTAGGTCTATGGAAAGCCGCTATTTCTAGTCAGATCAAATCCAAACGGAAACCACTATGACCAACGAATACATCAATTTGACCGATCCTTAAGGCAGACGTCTTACGTCTTTGCCGGTGATCAGGGGAACGATGGGGCCGTCCGTCCTAGATATTTCCAAGCTCTATTCCGAGGTCGGTTGTTTTACCGTAGATCCCGGTTTTGCGATGACGGCGAGCTGTGCGAGTGGAATAACCTTTATCGACGGCGAACAAGGAATTCTGCTGTATCGCGGATACCCCATCGAACAGTTGGCGGCCCGCAGCAACTTTCTGGAGGTCACTTATCTGTTGTGGTATGGCGAGTTGCCGAATGAAAGCCAATTAAGGCAGTTTACCCATGAGGTCGTGCACCACACCATGATCAACGAATCCCTGAGGCTCTTTTACCAGGGGTTTCATCATGACGCCCATCCGATGGCGGTTTTAGTGGGGGTAGTGGGATCGCTTTCGGCGTTCTACCACGATTACTTGGATATCCACGATCCGAGATCGCGGGAACTGGCGGCGCTCCGCCTGGTTGCCAAGATGCCGACCATAGCCGCGGCGGCATACAAATACACCATGGGACAGCCGCAAATCTATCCCGATAATTCCCTGAGCTATACGGGCAATCTTCTGCATATGATGTTTGCCATGCCGACTCAGGTCTATGAGGTCGATCCGGTCGCCGAGCGGGCTTTGGACTTGCTGCTGGTGTTGCATGCCGACCATGAACAGAACGCGAGCACCTCGACGGTGCGCTTGGCCGGGAGTTCGGGGGCCAATCCTTTCGCCTGTATCGCCGCGGGAATTGCGGCACTGTGGGGTCCGGCACACGGCGGCGCAAACGAGGCGGTCATCAAGATGCTTCAGGAAATCGGGGATGCGAAGCACATACCCCAATACATCGCCCGCGCCAAGGATAAGAACGATCCGTTCCGCCTCATGGGATTCGGTCACCGCGTGTACAAGAACTTCGACCCGCGCGCGACGATTATCCGCGAGACCTGTTACGAAGTACTGGAAAAGCTGGCCGATACCAAAGATCCGCTGTTCGATCTTGCCCTTCGATTGGAAGAGATCGCGTTGAAGGATGACTATTTCATCGAACGCAAGCTATATCCCAACGTCGATTTTTATTCCGGCATCATTTACCGCGCTTTGAAGATTCCGATGAGCATGTTTACCGCAATGTTTGCGGTAGCGCGTACCGCCGGTTGGATGGCCCACTGGATGGAGATGATGGCCGACCCCGAACAGCGTATCGGCCGTCCGAGACAGCTTTATACCGGCCCGGTCACGCGCGATTATGTGGCGTTGAAAGAACGGGGCTAGCCTGTTTCGCATCGAATAGATCCGTATTCAGAGCTTCGCCAACGAAAAGCCGGAGCCGCATGGCTCCGGCTTCGCTTGTCGGTTACGCCGTGCCGTTCAGGCCTTCTTTCTTAGCGGCACCGCGTTGGAATCGACGATCGCCGGCCAGTTTGTTCTCCTGCCTCTCGCCTGATACTTTGCGGTAAGCGGCTCGTTCAGATAGTCGGTACCCTGGCCGTCAAAAATGTAGGTGCGATCACGGCCTTTTTGCTTGGCGATGCGGCACGCGTTGTCAGCGCTCCGGAGCACTGAAGACGCATCGCCGCTTGCGGCCGTCAAAGCCGTAATCCCGATGCTGACGCTTACCCACAAATCCTTTCCTGCCCACGACAATCGGCAGCTCCTGACGGCGTCCCGAAGATTGTTCGCCACGATCCATGCCCGCTCGATCGGACAGTTCTCCAGCAACAGACCGAACTTGTCCTCGCCGAGACTCCCGAGAATATCGCTCTGCCGCAATCGTCTTTCCAGAGCCTGCCCGACTGATTGCAGCAATTGATCTCCAGCAGCGCATCCGTAGGTCTCATTGACGATCTTGAAGCGATCGAGATCGATATAGCAAAGTACATAGTCGGATCGGTTCTCGCAGGGAGCCGCCAAGAGATTTTCCAAGCACTGCTCGAATTCGATGCGGTCGTACAAAGCCTTGTCGACGCTTGCATTGGCAACCTTGAGCAGGTCGGCTTGTTTTTTCCAGGGCTCCGAGCGCTGAGCGTCCAATTCACCCAGGCGCTGGCGATAGTACGCCAGTTGCTGTTCGACGTCCTTGTCCTTGCTGATGTCGACGAGCGTGCCCTGCAGGAACAGCGGCCGGCCGGCGTCGTCGTGAACGACACTGGCTTGGTCCAAAACCCAGCGCGCCTTGCCGTCTTGTGTGATCACCCGGTATTCGCAACGGAGCGGCGCATGATGCTCATAGGTTCCTGCAAACTGCTCGATGACCATTTCCCGGTCGTCGGGATGGACCCACTTGATCAGCCCGATGCCGAGAGGGTCGTCCAGCCAGGTTTCCGGGGCGTATCCGAACTGTTCGGTCTGCGGGCTTACGTACAATAGCTTTCCCGGAGCCTCGAGCGAAGCGATATAGGTAATCGCGGGGATTTGTTCCACTAGAGCGCGGTATTTGGCTTCGGCTTTCCGTAACTGCTCCAGGGCTTCCTCCTTTTCGCGCAAAAGTCGAGTCTGGTTTACGTTGCGGGCAATCAGGTCCGGCAATCGCCGTACGAATTCGAGTTCACCGGTTTTCGCAACATAATCCGAGACGCCGTTCTTGCACGTGTCCGTTGTCGCCGCAGCTCCGTCATCGGAAGTCATCATGATCACCGGAGTGGATAATTCGCCCATATCCACGGCCATGTCGGCGAGCAGCTCGTTTATGTCGAAATCCGGCAATCGCCGGTCGACCACGATGCAGTCGGGCCTCTCAGCCCGAATCAATTTCAGCCCCAGACGGCCGGTACCGGCTTCGATGACCTCGAATCGATAGATCGAATGCTGCTCGAGCGCCTGTCGACAGACTTGGCGGCAATCGGGGTCGCCGTCGATAAGCACGAGGCGGATAATCGGTGTGATGTTAAGGGCATTCATTGTGATAACTCGTTACAGTCCTGTAGGCATGGGAAACGGTTCGTTCCGCGGCCAGATCCAGTGGCGGTGAAGGGTTAGCCTGCAATCTCGGATATTCAGTGTCTATCCCTTTTTGTGGTGCAAAACTCTAGACTAAGTTGCGGCATTCGGTAATAAGTACTGTTCCATACCGGTAACAAGAACCAATCCGCTTTATTAACCCGGCCTATAAATATAGGCCGGGTTAATCCGGGGCAGGGATGCCCCGGCGCGGCGACAAGCCGCGTGAGCCCAGGCCTAAGCGTGTACCGGCCTGGGCGGCGGCCCGAAATACCAGGAGGGTATTTACGGGCCTGATTAATAGGTTTCGCGGTCGAACGCCAATGCCTGTGTCACATCATCTACGGTTTTCATACGGACTCAGAACGCTCCATGAGTGATCCGTCTATCCCATCGATGCGCGTCCGTATTTACATTGGCCTGGCGATCGGATCATGAGCGGTGCAGGGTTTGCACAATTGAGTTCGATATGCTTTTCCGAGCATATCGCCAAAATCTTTTCCCTATCGAATGCGATTCCGATGCGTTTTAGACGCGTTTTAATGAAAAAAGCGGAGCACGAATTGATGAAGCGTTTGGTTTCGGTGTTTTCGGTCATTCTGCTGATGTTCGGGTATTCCGCCTGGGCGGCAGAGCCTTCCAGGCTGACCATCGCGGCGGCGGCCGATCTCAAGTTCGCGATGGAGGAGATCGCTAGGGCTTTCAGGAAGGAGCATCCGGAGGCAACGCTGGACCTCGTGACCGGATCTTCCGGCAGGTTCTACGAGCAGATCGTACAGGCAGCGCCATTCGATCTGTTCTTCTCCGCCGACGTCAAGTTCCCACAGCAATTGAAGGAGCAGAGGCTGACCGCTTCCGAGGTGCGGCTGTACGCTCGGGGACGCATCGTTTTGTGGAGCGCCAGGATGAACGCGGCCGACATGAAATTGAGCGATCTAGCCAAGCCCGACATTACGAAGATCGCCATTGCAAATCCCAAGCACGCCCCCTATGGCATGCGTGCGGAGGAGGCGTTGAAAAAGGCCGGTCTGTGGCCGAAAGTCGAAAAGAAACTCGTGTTCGGCGAGAATGTGGCGCAGACCGCCCAGTTCGCCGAGACCGGCGCCGCCGAGGTCGGCATCATCGCCCTGTCCCTGGCCGAGAGTCCCATGCTCAAGCCTAAGGGCGGATATTCCTTGATTCCGGAGAATCTGCATTCGCCTCTGGATCAGGGTTACGTCATCCTGAGACGGGCCGAGGACAATTCATCGGCCAAAGCCTTTGCCGATTTCGTCTCCGGCGAAGCCGGCAGAACGATTTTCCGCCGCTACGGTTTTGTGCTGCCGGGTGCATCGGGCTCCTCGCCATGAGTCGGCACGTTAATCCGGTATCATTCGGGCCAGCGGCG
>NZ_JBDIVO010000013.1:0-36935 GCF_039794385.1 Methylocaldum sp.
CGTATGCCTTGAATTCGCCACCAAAGCGCTCCGCACCCACCTTGGTCAGAGCCGCCGTCAGGGTCGTCTTGCCATGGTCAACGTGACCAATCGTCCCGACGTTCACATGCGGCTTTGTGCGCGTAAATTTCTCTTTGGACACGACCTGGATACCTCGCTACTTCTTATTTTCTAAACATTAACCCACAGATGCCTTCTTAATCACCGCGTCCGCAATGTTCGCAGGGGCTTCTTGGTATTTCTTGAATTCCATCGAGTAAGTGGCTCGACCCTGACTTAATGAGCGCAGAGTGGTCGAATAACCAAACATTTCCGCCAAGGGAACTTCCGCCTTCAGCACCTTGATGCCGGCATTATCTTCCATCCCGAGCACCATGCCGCGCCGCCTGTTCAAGTCACCCACGACATCACCCATATAATCCTCCGGCGTCTCGACGTCCACACTCATGATGGGCTCAAGCAGGACCGGATTGGCCTTACGGGCACCCTCTTTGAAACACATCGAGCCAGCGATCTTAAATGCCATTTCGCTGGAGTCTACGTCGTGGTACGAACCGTCGAACAGCGTGACTTTTACGTCAACAACGGGGTAGCCGGCTAATATACCATTTTGCAGTTGCTCTTGCACACCTTTATCCACTGCCGGAATATATTCCTTCGGAACAACGCCGCCTACGATCCCGTTGACAAACTCGTAACCGCCAGTCTCTAACGGCTCGATCCGCAACCACACGTGCCCATACTGACCGCGCCCACCGGTCTGGCGAATGTATTTCCCCTCTTGCTCGACCGACTTGCGGATGGTTTCCCGGTAGGCCACCTGGGGCGCACCCACGTTGGCTTCAACCTTAAACTCGCGCTTCATTCGGTCGACGATAATCTCCAGGTGCAACTCCCCCATGCCGGAGATAATGGTCTGCCCCGACTCTTCGTCAGTGTGAACGCGAAAAGACGGATCTTCCTGAGCCAGTCGCTGCAGCGCGAGCCCCATCTTTTCCTGGTCACTCTTGGTTTTCGGCTCCACCGCAACCGATATTACCGGCTCAGGGAACTCCATTCGCTCGAGAACCACCGGCTTATCCACAGCCGAAAGGGTCGTCCCGGTAACAATATCCTTCAAGCCGACGCAGGCAGCAATGTCGCCAGCGCGAATCTCTTTTATCTCCTCACGGGTATTGGCATGCATGCGCAACAATCGACCGATGCGCTCTTTGTTTCCGGATTGCGAATTAATTACGCTATCGCCGGAGCTCAATACACCCGAATAAACCCGAACAAAGGTCAGGGTACCCACGAACGGGTCGGTCATAATTTTGAACGCAAGCGCCGAAAACGGCTCATTATCTTCCGATCTGCGCTCAACAGGCTGCCCGGAATCCGCATCCGCTCCTTTTATAGGAGGCACATCCACCGGGGACGGCAGATAGTCGACAACCGCGTCCAACATGGCCTGCACACCCTTGTTCTTGAAGGCGGAGCCACAGAGCATTGGAACGATTTCGAGGCCGATAGTCCGCTTACGGAGCCCGCCTTTAATCTCGTCTTCAGAGAGCTCACCCTGCTCCAGATATTTATTCATCAACTCTTCGTCAGCCTCGGCCGCAGCCTCGACCATCTTTTCCCGCCACTCAACAGCAGCGTCCGCGAGCTCTGCGGGAATGTCCGCATACACAAACGTCGCGCCGTGGTCTTCTTCGTTCCACACAATAGCCTTCATCTTCACAAGGTCGATTACGCCTTTGAACGAATCTTCAGCACCAACGGGAATTTGAATCGGAACCGGGTTCGCGCGCAGACGCTCACGCATCTGCTTATAAACCTTAAAAAAGTCCGCCCCCGTCCGATCCATTTTGTTTACGAACGCGATGCGGGGAACGCCATATTTCGTAGCCTGGCGCCACACCGTTTCCGACTGGGGCTGAACACCACCAACCGCGCAGTAGAGCATGCAAGCGCCATCCAAAACGCGCATAGAACGCTCTACTTCGATCGTAAAATCGACGTGCCCAGGAGTATCGATAATATTGATACGGTGCTCAGGATAGTTGAGACCCATACCCCGCCAATAGGTCGTAGTCGCCGCAGAGGTGATGGTGATACCACGCTCCTGCTCCTGCTCCATCCAGTCCATAGTAGCGGCGCCATCATGAACCTCACCGATCTTGTGATTTATGCCGGTATAAAACAACACACGCTCTGTGGTGGTAGTCTTACCCGCATCAATATGCGCGGAAATCCCGATGTTCCGGTATCTCTCGATTGGAGTCGTGCGTGCCACTGCTTTAACCTTCGCTAACCTAATTGGAGATAAGAAGTCACTGCTTACCAGCGATAATGAGAGAATGCTTTGTTTGCCTCTGCCATTCGGTGCGTATCTTCACGCTTCTTCACAGCCGATCCGCGATTCTCGTTCGCATCGAGCAGTTCGGCGGCCAACCTCATGACCATACCCTTCTCACTCCTCTTGCGAGCAGCATCGATTAGCCAACGCATAGCCAAAGCAGCCCTACGCGCCGGACGAACCTCAACTGGAACCTGATAGGTAGCCCCACCAACGCGACGCGACTTGACCTCCACCAGGGGCTGAACGTTTTCCAGAGCCTTGGTCAACACATCCAGGGACGATTGACTGGTCTTGGCAGAAATGTGATCCAAAGCACCGTAGACCACCTTTTCAGCCACGGACTTTTTTCCGTCCAACATCAACATATTGACGAAACGAGCCAGTATTTCGCTGCCGAAGCGCGGATCCGGAATAACTTCTCTTCTTTGAGCGACTCTTCTTCTAGACATAACGCAACCTGGAACTCAGTTAACTTTTCGGTCTTTTCGCACCGTACTTGGACCGCCCTTGGCGACGCTTTTGAACGCCCGCAGTATCAAGACTACCTCGAACAATGTGATACCTCACACCCGGCAAGTCTTTTACACGACCACCCCTAATTAAAACCACGGAGTGCTCCTGCAAATTGTGACCCTCTCCACCAATGTAGCTGGTCACCTCAGCACCATTCGTCAGGCGAACACGAGCCACTTTTCTCAAAGCGGAATTCGGTTTCTTAGGCGTAGTCGTATAAACGCGCGTACATACGCCACGCCTTTGAGGACAACTGTCCAGGGCCGGCACATTGCTTTTGTCTTTTTTTCTGACTCGCGGCTTCCGAACCAACTGGTTTATCGTGCTCATTACCAAACTCCAAAACTTTTTCGCTCAACCTTCGGAAAAATCGTCACCAGAAACCTTGCCCACCCAAAACGTTAAAAGGCGCTGGTAAAGCGGCGAAATTTAAAACTAAAAAACCGACTTGTCAACATCACGCGACCGAAACCTAAAAACCCCAGAATCGCGAGACACAAAGAAATTGGCACTTCGAGAAACATCCCTTCTTAGCTGCGCCGAGATCTACGGAGGAATAAACCAGAACCGCGAACTTGGACGCTACCCACAATCCAATTACCCTCAATCCCGGCTCACAATGACGATCGAGCACATCAACGCATCTTCACAGCCCATCACACCAATCGCCGCGGACTGATGACACCCAAGAAGACAGAAGGGATAAGAAAGAAACCTTGCCAGGACCGCCCCGCGGCCCCAGAGATCGCACGATGACTTCTTACTCGCGAGCCTGACACCAAAAAGCGAACAGAACTCACAACATGGAAATGTGGCTCCCCCGGACGGGCTCGAACCGCCGACCCGCTGGTTAACAGCCAGCTGCTCTACCGACTGAGCTACAGGGGAACAAATTGAGTCGTGGGATTATAGAAACAGACCAATCCCCTGTCAAACCCCACGCAAACCGTACAAGATGGCGCGCCTGGAGAGATTCGAACTCCCGACCACCTAGTTCGTAGCCAGGTACTCTATCCAACTGAGCTACAGGCGCGCGGCAGAATGCGTATTATGAATTATGGCACATGCCTCGTCAAATTATTTTTCTTAACAACTTCACCGCTTCTGATAGTTGCACCGGCCCTAACCGGAAAAGGTCACGCACCAGCAAAAACGAATCAGAGCACTCCCACAGCAAACCTCTACCCATGCCTTGCCCGCAGGTGATGCCGATTCAATGCGAGCCACTGAAGACCTATGATGGGAATAGCGGCCTCAATTCGGCCCCGACTAAGCCAGTCCATCGCTTGATCGAAGCTCGCCACGCGAGCCAGAATATCTTCGTGCTCCTCTTCAACACCGTGAATACCACCCAAGCCCCGTGAGTCGACGATTCCACAATACAGCGTAATTTTTTCCGAACAACCGCCGGGCGTCGGAAAAAACTCGGCAATACGAATAAGCTCAGTGATTTCACATCCCGCCTCCTCGGCGGCTTCGCGATAGGCGACGTCTTCTGGACTTTCCCCTTGTTCGAAGGCTCCCGCCACGATTTCGAGCAACCACGGATCCCCATTCACAAACATGGCTCCGACCCTGAACTGCTCGATAAGCACCACTTGATCCGCCACAGGATCATAGGGAATAACGGCAACGCTCCTGCCACGATGAAACAACTCCCTATCCAAATAGTCACTCCAGCCTCCACGAAACAATGCATGCCTAAATCGTATGCGCGACAGACTGAAGAATCCGCGATAGATCGGCTCTTCCTTGATCAACTCGAACGCCTTGTCGATTTCATTCATAATTGCGCCGACCTAGTTCAAATAGGGGCCGGCCGATACAGCAGTGCGCAGCATGTGGCCGAATGTGATACCAATGCGACTTGTGACGCGGTCCCAAAGATTTTCCTCCGGTGTGTAATTGACCATATCCTTGGCACCGATCACCGATTCTGCAACAGAACGGACATCCCCAAGCCCATCCGCTAGTCCGAGCTTAATACCTTCGTCACCCGTCCAAACCAGCCCCGAATACAGTTCAGGAGTATTCTCCTTGAGGCGTCCGGCCCGCCCTTGACGGACGGCATCGATAAACTGTTGATGAATTGCATTTAACACCGATTGCACATGTTCTTTTGCCACGGGGTCGACCGGCGAAAAAGGATCGAGAATCGCCTTGTGTTCTCCGGCCGTCATTACTCTGCGCTCGATACCGAGTTTGTTAATAGCATCCACGAATCCGAAGCTGTCCATGATTACGCCGATCGATCCGACAATGCTCGATTGGTTGACGAAGATCTTATCGGCAGCGGAGGCAATGTAATACCCACCAGAAGTGCACATATCCGCAACCACCGCATAAATCGGGAGCTCCGGTTTTAGTTTTTTTATCCGTCGAATCTCCTCGTAAACGTAAGCCGACTGAACGGGGCTACCACCTGGCGTATTCATGCGCAATATGATCCCTTTTGCACCAACTGCTTCCGCGGCTGCCCTAAGTCCTTCGATAATGGCATCGGCATTAGCCTTTTCCCCGGCGGCGATCATCCCCGCCACGTCAATAACAGCTGTATGACTTTTCTCCCCCCTACTACGCTGATCCGACAACGGTTGTGCAACCAACCAAAGCGCAACGCCAAAGTAGGCCAGCATAAGCAGCTTAAAAAATATTCCCCAGCGCCTCGCCTGTCGCTGTTCCGTAAGAGACGCCAACAGCACTTTTTCCAGCGTATCGCGCTCCCATGCGGGTGAAGGCGTCGGTGTTTCCGGCTCTTGCTCGATTTCACTCATGTCGCGTTGGTCCATAGCGTTATCTCAGTCGACTTCGTTTGCCTCAGATTCAAACCAAAGTAATTCGTCAGCTCAGAATTTCCAGAAGGTCGGTAGTCCGCTCTATACATGCCAAAGGATCAAACTCAGCCAACTCGAACAAATCATTCGCACCGCATCCGACACCTACCGCAGCGACCCCGGCATTGTGAGCCATGCGCAGATCATGAAGCGAATCACCCACCATTAAAGTCCTCTCTCGGGCGATGCCGGCTTCAGACATGAGTTGAAAGAGCATTTCCGGGTTCGGCTTGGAAACCGTCTCATCCGCACAGCGGGTCGAATGAAAAAACAGCTCCGTCCCAGTTGCGGCAAGCGCATGATTCAACCCCGCGCGGGTCTTCCCAGTAGCGACCGCAAGGCGGTAACCGCGCCCCCTCAACTCCGTCAACATATCGAGCACACCAGCGAATAAACCATCCGCACTAATTATCCTGTCACCGTAATGACGGCGATAACCTTCCGCCAAGCGGCGCGCCATTTCGGAAGGATATTCGGGAAATAAAGCCTCCATCGCCTCCATCAACCCGAGACCTATGACGGATTTAGCCTCTTGGTCAGACGGAATAGGGAGACCGCAGCCGTGCGCAGCCCGCTGCAAGCAATCCACGATCCATCCGACCGAGTCGAACAGAGTGCCATCCCAATCAAAAACCAAAAGATCGAATTGGTTCCTCATCGCGGCAGCACTTTAAGAAATTCGGAAAGCTCCTGATCAAGCGGAGCCTTTACCTCGATCGGAGTGCCCGTACGCGGGTGGAGAAAAACCGTTTCCAAAGCGTGAAGAAAAAGACGTTTCAAACCAAGTCGACGAAACTCCCGATTGACTTTCTCATCGCCGTACCGCTCATCGCCGACAATGGGATGCCCCATAGATTGAGCGTGGACCCGAATTTGATGGGTTCGCCCAGTAACCGGACGTGCCTCAACTAGCGTCGAATCAAAATAGCGCTCCCTTCGCCTGAATTCGGTAACTGCGGGCTTACCCTCGCGCGCGACCTTAACCATCCGTTCGCCGCTCTGCAAGACATTCTTTTTTAACGGCGCATCCGCAATCCATCGCGCTCTCGCCCACACTCCGGCAAGCAGTGCCAGGTAAACCTTCTTTACTTCGTCACCACGAAATTGCGCGTGCAGAGCTCGCAGGGCACTGCGCTTCTTGGCGATCAGCAAACAACCGGAGGTATCTCGATCCAAACGGTGCACAAGCTCCAAGAACCGTGCCTCCGACCGGATTTCCCTCAACCCTTCGATCACACCGAAACTCAATCCACTACCGCCGTGCACGGCCATGCCAGCAGGTTTATTAAGGACCAAAAGATCATCGTCCTCGTACAAAATGCGAGGCTCCAAACGGGCTCGCACGAAAGTCTCCGGAATTTGGCTGGGATTGCTCATCGTTACCCTAATCGGTGGAACACGGATCACATCCCCCGTATCCAGCCGATCTTGGGCCTGAATGCGTCCGCCATTTCGGCGGACTTCACCGGTACGCAAAATTCGATAAATATGGCTTTTCGGCACTCCCTTAAGGCGTGTGAATAGAAAGTTGTCGATTCGCTGCCCCGCGCTCTCCTCATCCACTTCGATCCATCTGACAGAGGCGCCACTCAATGCTTGTTTCATAGGAACATAATATCAGCTTTGCCCAGCCAAATTGATGACTCTCCTTAAGATTGTTATAGTTAGCTTACGGTTGACAGCAACCGAACGCCTAGTAGTTATCCGGACCGTGCCCGGTGGTGATAGCCCATGAAGAATTAGAACGGCCTGGACTAAATGGTCGATAAGAATGCCTATAAAGCAATCTGTCTCGGGGCTACATGACATGGGGCGGGAGAATCGTAAGTTTCGCGGTTAAATGAGGACGCCGTCGCGCAGAGCGGCGGGATACGACTCGATTTTCGAGGTAGCGGGGCTCGACTGCTCACACGTCAGCCCAAAATAGTCCATCCCTGGCAAATGCCAGATCTAACCGAGAACCGTTTGCTGAACGGAATTATTGGCGACAGACAGAACATTTTGTTTAGAAGGTCAAAGTACCAAACAGAAAAATTTGGCCGGAAAAAACGACAACAGTAGGGTTTTTTCGCTCGACCCATGACGAGCGAGTATCGCGTGACCTGAAGAGAAGAATGGAACCCCCCTCCTCCGATTGAGGCAGGGTATCCCTCGCAACGTCAAGATTCGGTTTTCAGCGCAATAGGCGCATTCACGTCAATTGAGAACACGCTTTGATTGATAAGAACAATGGCTGCATGAAACCGCTTGCCCGCTTCTTCGGGGAACCGCTAAAGGACCAGCCGGATGAGAAGAATGTTAATCAACGCCACTCAGCCCGAAGAACTTCGGGTTGCACTGGTGGACGGACAAAAACTTTACGACTTTGATATAGAAATCCCTTCCAAAGAACAGAAAAAAGCCAACATTTATAAAGGTATTATTACCCGCATTGAACCCAGTCTCGAAGCGGCCTTCGTCAATTATGGCGCCGACCGCCATGGCTTCTTGCCATTCAAGGAAATTACGCCGAACTATTTCGGACAGCCCCTGGACGAGGAATTTTCCCGCCGGGATATCAAGGATTTAGTCAAAGAGGGACAGGAAGTCATAGTTCAGGTCGAGAAGGAGGAGCGCGGGAGCAAAGGGGCGGCGTTAACGACTTACATCAGCCTGGCCGGCAGTTACCTGGTGCTAATGCCCAATAATCCGCGCGCCGGCGGCATTTCTCGACGTATCGAGGGCGATATTCGTTCCGACATGCGCGAGGTTATGAATCAACTCCAAATTCCGGAAGGCATGGGGCTTATCGTGCGGACTGCCGGGGGCGGCAAGTCAGCCGAAGAACTTCAATGGGACCTGAATTACCTTTTGCAATTGTGGGAGGCTATTGACCGCTCGGCCAAGGAAAAGGCCGCCCCGTTCCTAATCTTTCAGGAAAGCAACGTGATCATTCGTGCGCTGAGAGATCATCTCCGCGGCGATATCGACGAGATACTGATCGATGATGCGGGCACTTTCAAGCTGGTGCGCAGCTTTTTGCAGCAGGTCATGCCGCAGTTCATCCAAAAGGCAAAGCTTTACCAAGACACAGTCCCGCTATTCAGTCGTTATCAGATCGAAAGCCAGATTGAAACAGCTTACAGCCGCGAGGTCCCTTTGCCATCCGGTGGAGCCATCGTAATCGATCACAGCGAAGCCTTGACAGCGATCGACATCAACTCCGCCCGGGCAACCAAAGGCGGCGATATCGAAGAAACAGCGCTAAATACCAACTTGGAAGCCGCCGACGAAATCGCGCGCCAACTCAGACTGCGGGATTTGGGCGGTTTGTTCGTGATCGACTTCATAGACATGATGGCGGCGCGTAATCAGCGGGCCGTCGAAAACCGATTACGTGACGCGATCAAGGCGGATAGAGCCCGGATACAAATCGGCCGAATCTCTCGTTTTGGTTTGCTCGAGATGTCCCGTCAGCGCCTCCGACCGTCGCTCGGTGAATCCAGCCTGCTCACCTGTCCACGATGCAACGGCCAAGGCTCCGTGCGCAGCGTACAGTCGTTGGCACTCTCGGTACTGCGTATCATCGAAGAAGAGGCGATGAAAAAAAATACCGACAAGGTTATCGCGCATCTGCCCGTAGATTCGGCTACCTACCTTCTCAACGAAAAGCGCTCGGCTGTCGCGGACATCGAAAAGCGCCACCTAGTTAGTGTTATCGTAATACCGACCAAACATCTTGAGACGCCGGCGTATGAAATCCAGCGCGTGCGAAGCACTGGCGCAGAGGAAGAAGGAGAGCGGAAACCGAGCTATCAGATGCTGAAGTCAGCTGAATCCGAGCTCCCCAGATTTACGAGGGAAAGCGCATCAATCAGCGCGGAGCCTGCCGTTAAGGAATTCCTGCCCGCTCATCCGGCTCCGATTACTAGCGCAGGGAAACACGCCGCAGGTGGCTTCATAAAGCGGTTCTGGTCGATTTTGACCGGCGGCAAACTTGAGGATGAAGCGGAAGCTGTCGTCGAAAAGCCTCAGCCGATACTCTCACAAGTCGCTCAACACCGCCCCCATCGGATAGCCGACTTCAAACAGCGTCAGCAGTCAATGAGCGGGGAAATGCTTGAAACCAGAGAAATCGAAGCCCGAACTCCAATTCCGGAGAAACAGGAATTCGGCAATGGTGACCGGCGAACCCGAGATCAGTCCAGACGCGGGGGGTCGCGCAGGAGACGCCCGAGGCGGGGCGAGCCCGGCTTAGCGCGTAGCGGCCAGCAAAACCAAGCTAGAGAGATCGCCCCGGAGAAAATCGAAGACGCCAATCTCCCGATCCCGGAGCGTCAAACGATTGGGGACAAACCTACCGAAGAGGCACCGACTGAGACAATCATGTCCGCTCTGGTTTCCGACAATGGGGTCCAAATCGTAACCGAACCAGACCGTCCGTCGCTGGAGAAAGAGGAAAAGCCGGAGATTCCTGCGGTCCATTTGCCAAGGCCCAGGGCGCCCGAGGAATCTCGGGGCGAGCGCGAAAGCATAAGCTCAGTTAGTACGCCGGTTATCGGGTCCTTTGAGCTTGATTCACCATCGGATGATAGCGAGGAAACCGAAGCGGAAGATTTGAGTCTCGAAGCGCGTAAATCGCCTCGCCGATCCTTGGCCAAACGCCGGGGGCGCGGCAGACGAGATAAGAGGTTTAGCGCCAAACGAAGTGAGTCCAGCGAAGGACCCGATGACAGTATTCACGAAGATCGCCGCGAAACGGGTGAAGTGGTCTCGACGGCCAATGACAACCGAGCCACCGATGAGCACCGACCAGCCGAAGAAAGTCGGAGCACTACTGCCGTTGTCGTACCGGACAAATCGAGTGTCGAAAGTGGCACGGAGTGATTTTGGCCAGGGAGAAAGAAATAGCGTGCTAGTCAACTTGTCGGGCGGCTCTGCCGCCCGACAACTTCTTCGTTTGTCTTAGATCTACCGTATAATCCGAGGGCCTTTGTCGCACTGCAAATGGCTCGTACAGTTCACTTCTTAAACAATCTTCAGCGCTCAGTCACACCTCCAACTCGCTTTGCAAGTGGCTATTCAACATCTCCTCGGCATGCGCCAAGGTTTGCTGGGTGACACGGATTCCACCAAGCATACGCGCAATCTCCTGCTTCCTCTCTTCACGAGAAAGCTTTCGGACGGTCGATAGTGTTACCCCATCGGTGCTGACTTTTTCTACTAACAAGTGGTAATGACCTTGAGCCGCAACCTGAGGCAGGTGGGTCACGCAAAATACCTGCCGCCCCTGTCCCAGCGCGCGCAGTTTTTGACCGACGATTTCGGCCACCCGGCCGCCGATTCCCGTATCCACCTCATCGAATATCAAGCTCGGAACTGTCTTGGAGTCGGTAGCAGCCACCTGAATGGCTAGACTGATGCGTGACAATTCGCCGCCAGACGCGACTTTGGCCAAAGGACGCGGCGGCAATCCCGGGTTGGCGCTTACCAAGAACTCGGCCTGATCCAGGCCAAACGGGGTCGGTTCTTTCGCATTCTCGGCACCCACATCCACCAAAAACTGCCCCTGTGGCATGCCCAATTCCTGAATCATCTCCGAGATCCGTGACTGTAACCGGCTAGCGGCCGTACGACGGCGTTGGGACAACATATCGGCAACTTTCCCGTAATCCGTGAGGACCTGCCGAAGATCCGACTCCAACGCTTCGATTCTTTCCGATCCATGGGCGATACCGTTCAATTCCGAGCGTAGCGAATCAAGCAGTCCAGGCAATTCTTCCGGCCGGACCTGGTGTTTGCGGGCCAAACGATGGATATCGCCAAGGCGCTGTTCAAGCCAGTCCAGACGACCGGGGTCGGCCTCAATCCGCTCCAGTTGACGACGGAGCTGCAATGCCCCTTCTTTAACTTGCACTTGCGCTTCATTTAGGAGAGCGGTCGTTTCTTCCAGTTCGGGAGCCAGCCGGCTCAAATCCGATAGGGCATGGATAGCTTGCGCCAGGCGCGCGTTGACCGATTGACTTTCATCTTCATAGAGGAGTTCGAGCTGCGCCTGACCGGTGGTGAGAATTTTGCCAACATTGGCAAGGAGTGTATGCTCGTCAACTAGGGCCGGGTAATCGAGCCCAGAGATGTCGTGCTGCTCCAACTCGTCGATTTGGTAGCGCAACAACTCTTCGCGGGCGGCTTGATCCTTGGCTGTATTGGTAAGCTTTTCCAGCTCGCACCGAGTACTTCGCCAACGATCATAGAGATTGCCGATCTGGACCAACAACGATTCGTTCCCAGCGGCTTCATCCAGTAACCGGCGCTGCTCCGCTGCCTTCAGAAGATGTACATGAGCATGCTGGCCGTGTATCTCGACCAAGCTGGAACCCAACTCCTGCAAGGCTTGCAAGGTAACCGGGCGACCATTGACGAAAGCCTTCGAACGGCCGTCTTGACTGATAACCCGCCGCACCAGACACTCGCCGTCCTCCGATAATTCATTTTCGTCGAGCCAGCGACGCGCATCTGCAGCATCCTCCAAGCCGAACGAAAGACTGATCTCGGCGCGCGCAGCCCCGGGGCGGATGAACCCCGAATCGGCACGCTCGCCCAAAGCCAACCCCAAAGCAGTTAATAATATCGATTTCCCGGCGCCGGTCTCGCCGGTTAGCACGGTCAATCCGCGCTCAAACTCCAGATCGAGTGATCGGACGACGGCCAAATCTCTGATGCTGAGGTGGACAAGCATAGTCAGCTTCGATAACCGGAGCTCCAGTTGAGCTTCGCTCTGAGAATCTCAAAGAAATCATAGTCAAGCGGATGAAGAATGCGAAAAGTCTTAGGTTCTCTTCGAATCTCGATGCGATCCTCTATTTCGACATCAGGAAACGACACATTGTCGCAAACGACCTGAGCTTTGAATTGTTTGCTGGGACGGAAGGCAATTTCGATTACGCTGTCGTCATCCACCACGATCGGACGATTAGACAAGGTATGGGGATTGATCGGCGCTAATACGATAGCCTTAAGCGTGGGATAAAGAATCGGACCTCCAGCCGACAGGGCGTAAGCCGTAGAGCCCGTGGGAGTTGACGCGATAAGCCCATCAGAGCGTTGCGAATTCAGAAAAACGCCGTTGATCGATGCCTCAATCTCGATCATGCTGGCGGCATTCCCGCTATGCACGACTACTTCGTTAACCGCCGTCTGCTCGTATATCACATGACCGTTGCGAAAAATTTTCGCCCGCAACAGAAAGCGCTCATCGGCACTGTAGCGTCCGTCAAGAATTTCATCGAGCTTCGCTCCGGCGTCCGACGGAGAAATATCGACCAGGAACCCCAATCGCCCCAGATTGACCCCAATCAATGGAATCTCGAACTGCGCGAGAACACGCGCGGCGGATAAAAGTGTGCCATCGCCGCCAACCACAATTGCGAGATCGCAGCACTGGCCTATTTCGGCAACGGTACACGTTTCCGGCGAAGAATCGGCTACGAAATGAGCGCAGTCCCGTTGCACCAAAACACGCAGGCATCTCCCGGTAAGATGTCCGTAAAGCGAGGAAAGGGTTTCGGCTATGCGTGGCGCATCGGGCTTCCCGATTAGGGCTACGTTCCGGAAAATGGATGGCATATGTTTCTGAAGCCGCGAGCGTCCCGCGTCACTGTAAATGGGGCTGACCGGTACCGCAGCTTACATCTGAGACTGCAAATAGTTCTGCAGGCCGATTTTCCGAATCAACTCCGCCTGCGTTTCAAGCCAGTCGACCTGCTCTTCCTCATCTTCGAGTATCTCTTCCAGAAGATCTCGGGAGACATAATCTCCGGCCTTTTCACAAAACTCGACCGCTTCGCGCAGCAAAGATACGCTTTGAAGTTCCAACTGAAGGTCGCAGCCGAGCATTTCCTCCGGATTTTCTCCGATCTTCAAATGCCCCAAATCCTGCAAGTTTGGCAATCCTTCAAGAAACAAAATACGCTCGATCAACTTGTCGGCACGCTTCATCTTACCGATAGATTCATCATATTCGTGCTTGTCGAGCTCGCCCAACCCCCAGTTCCTGTACATTCTCGCATGAAGAAAATACTGGTTGATGCCGATCAGTTCGTTGCCCAGCACGCGATTAAGATAATCGATAACCGTCGAGTCGCCTTGCATAATTCTCTCCTTGGATATGGAAGCGTTCGCCATGTGGTGACCTAAGATTTACACCTAATTAGACGCCGCTTTGCTCGATATGGTATGAGCTTCTTGACACATTATCTAGGGGTTGCTAACTTTTTAGCACTCGATGGTCTCGAGTGCTAAAACCCCCACCATTCGAGGATACCGGTGCCTAAATATCCCCAATTGAGCGAGCGAGCCCAACACTTGCTTAAAGTGCTGGTGGAGCGTTATATCGGCGAAGGCCAGCCGGTTGGTTCGCGGGCTTTAGCGCGCGACACCGGCTTGAATTTAAGCCCGGCGACGATCCGCAACATCATGGCGGATCTCGAAGACATAGGGCTGATCACATCGCCACATACGTCAGCGGGACGCATGCCGACGGTAACCGGCTACCGTTTTTTTGTTGATACCTTGCTGACCATCAAACCTTTGCAGCAAGACATCATCCGACAGCTCCGCCAGGACCTGAATACTCAGGAAGATCCCGACGATTTGCTCGAAGCCGCCTCTCGCGTCCTCTCGGAAGTAACCCATATGGCGGGCCTCGTGATGTTGCCGCGCAGGGAGATAGTCACCTTCAGACACATCGAATTTATCCCGCTGTCCGGTCAACGCTTGCTGGTCATCCTGGTCACTAACGAACAGGAAGTCCACAACAAGATCATTCACTCACCCCGTCAGTTCACGCCTGCCGATTTGCAAGCGGCAGCAAATTTCCTCAATTCAACCTATGCAGGCAAGGATCTAACTGCGATCCGCGAGAGTCTATTTAACGACTTGCAGGAAATGCGGAATCGTTTAAGCCAGGAAATTATTGATGCGGCTGAAATCGCGGATTTGGCACTTAAGGATAAAGGAAAACGTCGGAACCCGTTTGTGCTAACCGGCGAAATCAATCTGATGGATTTTGCCGATTTGGCCAATATGGAGCGGCTCCGTTCCTTATTCGAAACGTTTCATCAGAAGGAAGACTTAGTCCATCTACTAGACCGTTGCCTAGAAACCCCCGGCGTCAAGATCTTTATAGGCGAGGAATCCGGCTATCGTGCGCTGGATCAGTGCAGCCTGGTAACCGCCTCTTACTCTCTCAATGGCGAGGCGGTAGGCGTACTCGGCGTTATCGGCCCCACCCGCATGGCGTATGAGCGGGTCATTCCTTTGGTTGACATTACCGCGAAATTGTTGGGGGCCGCCTTGAATCAAAAATCGCTGACCCCATCTTAATTCTTAACCCATATTGGTAGAAATCGTCGACCTGTGTGCGTGCATAGGCACACGGGCTCATTATTTTTCGTTGAGGAGCAGTTATATGAGCAAAGACCAGGCTTCGCCCGAATCGGCGCCAAAGGCGCCAGATCAAGCGGAACAAGCCGCTTCTGTCGACACGGCAATCACAACGGAAGAAGGTGTTGTCGAACCAACGCCGATCGAGCAACTTGCACAGCAATTGACCGAAGCAACTCGCCGAGCGGAGGAGAATTGGGACAAATTCGTACGCACCCAGGCCGAGTTGGAGAATTTGCGCCGACGCTCGGAAAAAGAACTCCAGAATGCCAATAAATATGCTCTGGAGAAATTTTCGAAGGAGCTATTGACCGTGGTCGATAGCCTCGAACTCGGGCTGCAAGCGGCCGTCGGAGAGACCTCGGATGTGGTGAAATTGCGCGAAGGCATGGAGCTCACGCTAAAGCAGCTGAATTCGGTACTGGAAAAATTCAGCGTCCGAGCAGTGGATCCCATAGGCGAAAAGTTCAATCCGGACTTACACCAGGCCATGGCGATGCAACCGACCACTGATATCGAGCCCAATACGGTGGTAAAAGTTTTCCAAAAAGGATATCTCCTCCATGATCGCCTGTTACGTCCGGCCATGGTGGTTATTGCCCAAGCCGCCGCAGAATCCACGCGCATCGACGAGCAAGCTTGAAATCAGCCTTGGCGCCCCCATATTAACGCTAAACCCACACCTAACCCACAAGCTATTGATTAATTTGGAGAATTAAATGGCGAAGATTATTGGCATCGATTTGGGCACCACCAATTCCTGTGTGGCCATTCTTGAAGGGGGCAAACCGCGCGTCATCGAAAATGCCGAAGGCGCTCGCACCACCCCCTCGGTCGTGGCCTTTACGGCCGATAACGAGGTACTGGTCGGGCAGTCCGCTAAGCGGCAGGCGATCACCAATCCCAAGAATACCTTATATGCCATAAAGCGGCTTATCGGACGCCGCTTCAAGGATTCTGTGGTTCAAAAAGACATACATCTTGTGCCGTACAAGATTGTCGAAGCCGATAACGGCGACGCGTGGGTCGAAGTCAACGGCAAAAAAATGGCCCCTCCGGAAATTTCGGCACGCGTATTGATGAAGCTGAAAAAGGACGCCGAAGCGTTTCTCGGCGAGGAGATCAAAGAGGCGGTCATCACCGTACCCGCGTACTTTAACGACTCCCAACGCCAAGCAACGAAAGACGCCGGCCGCATTGCTGGGCTCGATGTCAAGCGCATCATCAATGAGCCGACCGCCGCAGCCATGGCCTTCGGTCTGGACAGAAAGCACGGAGACATCAAAGTTGCGGTCTACGATCTCGGCGGCGGTACGTTCGATATTTCCATCATCGAAATTGCCGAAGTCGACGGTGAGCATCAGTTTGAAGTACTTTCCACCAACGGCGACACCCATCTTGGCGGCGAAGACTTCGACCTGCGCATCATCGATTACATCTGCGACGAGTTTAAAAAAGAGAACGGCATCGACCTGCACAATGATCCGTTGGCTCTGCAACGCCTGAAGGAAGCGGCGGAAAAGGCGAAGATCGAGCTGTCTTCGAGCCAGCAGACCGACATCAACCTGCCCTACGTCACGGCCGATGCGAGCGGGCCCAAGCATCTCAATATGAAGCTTACCCGTGCCAAGCTCGAATCCTTGGTCGAGGATCTGATCTTGAAGACAAAAGGCCCGTGCGAAACCGCGCTCAAGGATGCTGGCCTCAAGCCCAGCGAAATCAACGAGGTTATCCTCGTCGGTGGGCAGACGCGCATGCCGAAAGTTCAGGATTTCGTGAAGGACATCTTCGGCAAAGAGCCTCGCAAGGACGTCAATCCGGATGAAGCGGTGGCGCTCGGTGCGGCGATCCAAGGCGGCGTTCTAGGTGGACAGGTCAAAGACGTACTGCTGCTGGACGTCACTCCGTTGTCTCTAGGCATCGAGACCTTGGGCGGCGTCATGACCAAGCTGATCGAGAAGAACACCACCATCCCCACCAAAACCGGGCAGGTCTTCTCGACGGCCGAGGACAACCAAACCGCGGTTACGATTCACGTCCTGCAGGGCGAACGTGAAATGGCGAAAGACAACAAGTCTCTCGGCAAATTCGATCTGACCGACATCCCGCCGGCTCCGCGCGGCATACCGCAGGTCGAAGTGACTTTCGATATCGACGCCAACGGCATCCTGCACGTGTCGGCCAAGGACAAAGCTACTGGCAAGCAGCAATCGATCCGCATCACCGCCTCCAGCGGCCTGACCGAGGACGAGATCAAGCGTATGGTCAAGGATGCGGAACTGCATGCCGAAGAAGACAAGAAACTGCACGAACTGGTAACTGCGCGCAATAACGCAGACGCCATGATCCATGCAACGAACAAGACGCTGCACGAACTTGGCGATAAAGTGGAAAGCGACGAGCGCAGCAAAATCGAAGGTGCGATTAGTGAATTGAAGACCGCCATGAACGGTGACGATAAGGCGGAAATCGAGCGAAAGACTGAACATCTGACCGAGCTTTCGGGTAAACTGGCGGAACGCTTATACGCACAGAAAGGCGAGACAGCTGGTTCGCCCGGCGCTGAAACCGAACAACCGACGGAAGCCAAGGCAGGCGAAGATGTCGTCGATGCCGAATTCGAAGAAGTGAAAGAGGATCGGAAATAAGGCCTTATCGCTCGGTTTGGCACTGTGCCATGAATGCAGATGAGCGGAAGCAAACTGCTCTGCTCATCCGCCCTCCTCTCCTAAGTTTATGCGTAAAGCAGTCGAGCTTTCGGGTGAGGGAAGGTGGCGAGGAATTAACGCCTGAGTATTTCGGGCAAGTTTGATGCGTCCTGCGCATTGACTCCAACTTAGCCGCAGGCAAAGCCCTGCGGCTCTTTATGTTATGGCGAAAGAAGATTATTACGAACTTTTAGGCGTGGCGCGAAACGCGAGCGATAGCGACATCAAAAAGAGCTTTCGCCGCTTAGCGATGAAATATCATCCAGATCGCAACCGCGACAATCCGAAAGCGGAAGAGCAGTTCAAAAAGATCAAGGAAGCCTACGATGTGCTTTCCGATCCGAAGAAGCGTTCCGCTTATGATCAATTCGGCCATGCCGGAGTTGATCCATCCATGGGCGCAGCCGGTGGGTTCGGCTTTACCGGCGAAAGTTTCAGCGACATCTTCAGTGATGTCTTTGGTGATATCTTCGGTGGCGGTGCGACAGGCCGAAGACGGGGCAGTCGCGTGCAACGCGGTGCCGATCTTCGCTATAACCTGGAGATCACCCTCGAGGAAGCGGTCGCGGGCACCGAAGTCAAGATCCGCGTACCGACCTTCGTAACTTGTGACGAATGCAATGGCACCGGCGCCAAGAAGGGCACGGGACCCACGACCTGCTCTACTTGCCAGGGCCATGGCGCCATCCGCATGCAACAAGGCTTCTTCGCCGTGCAGCAAACCTGCCCGACCTGTCACGGTACGGGCCAGCAAATAAAGGATCCTTGTCGCGTCTGTCACGGGCAGGGACGTGTTCAGGAAACCAAAACGCTATCAGTCAAGATCCCGCCAGGTGTGGACACGGGGGATCGTATCCGTTTGGCCGGCGAAGGCGAAGCGGGAGAAAGCGGAGGACCACCGGGCGACTTGTACGTACAAATCTCCGTTAAAGAGCACCCGATTTTTACCCGGGATGGTGCCAATCTCTATTGTGAGGTTCCGATCAGCTTCCCGACCGCTTGTTTGGGCGGCGAACTGGAGGTTCCAACGCTCGATGGCAAAGTGGTACTTAAGATTCCCGCGGAAACCCAAACCGGCCGGCTGTTCCGGCTGCGCGGCAAAGGGGTAAAACCGGTGCGCGGCGGCCCGCAGGGCGATCTGTTGTGCCGAGTCCGTATCGAAACGCCGGTACATCTCAATAAGGACCAGATCGAGTTGATCAAGAAACTGGACGACTCCCTGAGCGGGGGCGGCAGTCATCACAGTCCACAAGCACATGGCTGGCTCGACGGAGTGAAACAGTTTTTCGACAAACTCGGGCTTTAATTGCCGGATTGCCGGATTGTCGAAACGCCGCAAGGCCACTGATCGACACGAAAATACCAAAGCCATATCTCAGGAAAACCATAATGATCAAAGTTGGAATCGTCGGAGCCGCTGGTCGCATGGGACAAGCCTTGATACGCGCCTGCCTCGACACCAACGGAATGCTCCTGACAGCCGCGGTGGAGAGAAAAGGCAGCCCCGAAACGGGGAGGGACGCCGGAGAGCTTGCCGGACTGTCGAAGCTCAACATCCCCGTGGTTGACGACCTGAGCCGCGTCGTCTCGGGCCTCGATGTCGTCGTCGACTTCACTCGCCCCGAGGCAACCATGGAACATCTCGCGGTGTGTCGGGAGCACGGTAAACGACTCGTTATCGGTACGACTGGCTTCACGCCTGAACAGAAAGCGGATATCGAACATATCGCACTTACGATACCGCTCGTACTAGCACCGAACATGAGCGTAGGGGTAAATCTTTGCCTCAAACTGTTGGAAATCGCTGCGAAGGTCATCGGCGAGCAAACCGATATCGAGATCATCGAGGCCCATCACAGGCATAAAGTGGATGCCCCCTCCGGGACGGCATTACGTATGGGCGAGGTCGTGGCCGCCGCACTCGGCCGAGATCTGCGCGAATGCGCCGTCCATGGACGGGAAGGCTACACCGGGGAACGCGATCCCAAAACGATAGGCTTTTCCGTGATTCGGGCTGGCGATATCGTGGGCGAACATACCGTGATGTTCGCCGACGAAGGCGAGCGCGTCGAAATTACCCATAACGCGACCAGCCGCATGACCTTTGCCAAGGGAGCCATGCGCGCCGCCATTTGGCTTATGGACAAAACGCCGGGCATTTACGACATGCAGGACGTACTGGGGCTCAAGGCCTAACGGCTTACCTTCGCCTTAACGTGACAATTAGGTAATGGACAGTCGATTCCGTCCGTACTCTCCATGGGTCAACCGCCAAGTCAACACGCTTAAACTTCTTAGCAGGTCGTTTCTTAAGCCGCGGCTAATCCGGCTCACTTTCTGCCTTATCTTTTTCTTGCCGGTAGCGACGGCTGCTCCGCCACAAGCTGCCATCGCCAGCGCGCACCCGCTCGCCACGGAAGCCGGTTTTGAAATTCTGGATAAGGGCGGTAATGCGTTCGATGCCGCGGTGGCCATCAGTGCAGCACTCGCAGTGGTCGAACCTGCGGGATCGGGGCTCGGCGGTGGCGGCTTTTGGCTTCTTCATCGAGCGTCCGACGGCAAAACGGTGATGCTGGACGGTCGAGAGCGGGCTCCCTTGGCGGCCCGGCCCGACATGTACCTCGATGACGAAGGAAAAGCCGTGCCCAACAAATCAGTCAACGGAGCTCTTTCTGCGGGCATTCCAGGCATGCCGGCTGCGCTCGTGCATCTTGCCCGGAATTACGGACGGCTCCCACTCTCTAGCGACTTAGCGCCGGCTATTCGCTATGCCGAAGACGGGTTTCCCATAAGTGAACGTCATTGTCGACTACTGTCATTTCGCGCCGACGTATTGCGCAGGTCGAAAGCAGCAGCCAACGTTTTTCTAGTCAATGGGAAAATGCCCGAGCCCGGTGCGCTTTTGAAGCAAAAGGAACTCGCGAATACGCTCACGCAGCTCGGCGAATCCGGCAAGATCGGCTTTTATAACGGTGATACCGCGAAAAGATTAGTCGAAGGCGTCCGAAGTGCCGGCGGCATTTGGACCGTACAAGACTTGTCCGATTATCGTGTAGTCGAGCGGGAGCCCGTTCAAGGCTTCTACCGTGGAATACGCATAACCGCGCCACCACCGCCTTCCGCGGGCGGGATCGGCTTGATCGAAATCCTGAACATATTGTCCGGCTACGATCTGAAAGCCGTCGACAGCACTACCCGCAAGCATCTCATAGTCGAAGCCATGCGGCGCGCCTATCACGACCGCGAGCGATTCCTGGGTGATCCCGATTTCGTAATGATGCCGTTACGTCGGTTACTCAGCCCGAATTATGCCGCCGGTTTACGCGCGGCGATACACCCGAGCCGAGCACTCCCGAGTCTGTATTTAAGTCAGTTCAACGCCCCTGAGCCGGATGGCGAAAACACCACTCATTTTTCCGTTCTAGACAGGGAAGGCAATCGTGTCGCCGCCACTCTAAGCATCAACTATCCTTTTGGCTCCGGATTTATGCCTCCTGGCACCGGCGTATTGCTGAACGACGAGATGGATGATTTTGCCGCTCATCCCGGCTCAAGCAACGTTTACGGATTGGTAGGCGGTGAGGCTAACACCATTGCACCCGGTAAACGGATGCTGTCCAGCATGACGCCGACGTTTGTTGAGGACCAGCATCGCATAGGCATGATCGGAACCCCCGGCGGAAGCCGTATCGTCTCCATGGTACTGCTAGCCGTTTTGGATTTCGCCGAAGGCCACACACCGGATTCTTGGGTGTCCATTCCTCGATTTCACCATCAATATCTACCGGATGTTATCCAATATGAACCCGGCGGCCTAACCGAGGAGGAGCAAGTGGAACTTAAGAAAAGGGGTCATGAGTTGAAACCCATCGATCGCCGCTACGGTGACATGCAATCGGTTCTCTGGGACAAGAGCATTAATCGGATTTACGCCGCCAGCGATCCGCGAGGCGAAGGCTTGGCCAAACTGAAATAGAGTGTTTCGCTGTTTTCCGAGGACTTGCGTTAACTGGACCTATGCGTCGCTTTCTCCGACACTGCATTGACGCGCGTTCGCGCAGCGCTCTCTATATTTGAGTGGTCAATTGCGCGTACGAAGCATTGTTTAAGTCTTGGCGGTCGAGAGAGATCACTCGACCGCCACGCTCACCTCAAAGCTTAGCATCGGGCCGTACAACGCGCGACGTCTGAGTTCGTAAAAAATCGCGCGGACGATGCACTGATTTTAGATGTCCGACCTTACCTAGACCCTCCCCTACTTCCGCGTATGGGAACTCCATCCGCCCGGTGACACCCTTCAGGCGCTACTACGACAACTTGAGAGTGGTCAAATAGTCCTTGAAGCTATCACTCAGTTCTGGATGTTTCAGGCCCTGCTCTACCGTTGCGATCAAATATCCGAGCTTTGAACCGCAGTCATAACGTTTACCATGGAATTCATAAGCTAGAACCGGTTCCTCGTGCAGCAGCATCGCAATAGCATCGGTAAGTTGAATTTCGCCGCCGGCCCCTTTAGCCACGTTATCGAGTTTGTCAAAAATGGCAGGGGTTAAAATGTACCGACCAACTACCGCCAAATTCGAAGGTGCATTTTCTGGCTTCGGTTTCTCGACGATTTGCTCCAACTTTCCAATGTTGTCTTGAATCAGATTAGCTTTAACGATGCCGTAGCTTTGAGTTTCCGAAGGAGCGATCCTCTCAACTCCCAGTACCGAACACTGCCATTCGTCGAAGATTTTAACCATCTGCGACAGACAGCCGGTATGCCCATCGTCGATCATGTCGTCAGCCAGCAACACGGCGAAGGGTTCATCTCCAATCACAGCCCGCGCACAATTGACTGCGTGCCCCAAGCCCAGGGCTTCCGCTTGGCGAATGTAAACGCAAGTGACATGGGGCGGGACGATGTTTTGAACAATCCGCAAGATCTCCGACTTACCGCGGTTGGCCAGCTCGGTTTCAAGTTCGTAGGCCTTGTCGAAATGATCTGAAATTGCCCTTTTCGTCCGGCTAGTAATGAACACCATGACGTCGACCCCGGCCGCAACCGCTTCTTCCACGGCATATTGGATCAATGGCTTGTCTACAATAGGCAACATTTCTTTCGGGCTCGCCTTAGTGGCTGGAAGAAATCGCGTTCCTAGGCCGGCAACCGGAAAAACTGCTTTTCTTACAATCCTCTTCATTGTTTGCTTTGCTCTTTACTCAACCAAATTAAATCTTGTGTTTATCCTCGAGATATCGAAGCACTATCTGAGCACATGTATCCAAAGAGTCGACACCTGAATGTAAGGTAATTTCAGGATTTTCTGGCTCCTCGTACGGAGAAGAGATGCCTGTAAAATCAGGAATTTCGCCAAGTCGAGCCCTCTTATACAAACCTTTGACGTCACGATTTTCGCACACCTCTACCGATGCATCGCAGTAAACTTCGATGAAATCTCCCTCACCGACTAGCGATCTCACCATTTGTCGGTCCCGTCGAAACGGGGATATAAAAGCCGTCAGAGCAATAACGCCTGCATCGATGAACAGCTTACTCATCTCGCCGATGCGGCGGATATTTTCCCGTCTGTCTTCTATACTGAACGCTAAATCAGAGCAAAGTCCATGCCGTACGTTATCGCCATCGAACACGTAGGTACGACATCCCCGTTCGAACAGCAGCTCTTCGACACGATGAGCCAAGGTCGATTTACCGGCCCCGGAAAGGCCGGTAAACCATAAAATAAAGCTTTTGTGCCCATTAAGCCGCTCTCGCTTTTCTCGTGTTACGGACGCGTTGTGCCATACGATGTTTGAACTCATAGAAATCACTTTCACTCGTTTTAATTCCCTCGAGTATTTTAGCCTTGAGTTCGATGGCGCTCACCAAGGATGGAAATTTATTTTTCAAAAAAAAGGCTCCACGAAGGAGCCTTTCGGAATCGATAGTCGATTTTTGATTATTTGGCCTTGGCAGATGCCGCTGCCGAATTTGGTGCTTCAGCGCCGACAGTAATCTTGTCGCGGTTCTTTTCGATTGTCGCGGTGCCAATTCCTTTGACACGCGCCAAATCATCCGCCGACTTAAATTTGCCGTTTTTTTCACGATCCTGAATAATCGCTTCCGCTTTTGCCTTGCCTACACCGTTTAAACTTTGGGCAAGCTGGTCGGCCGTAGCGGAATTAATATCTACTGGTTCAGCTGATACGCACCACGCACAGCTAAAAAGCATTAATGCAAATATAACTTTCCTAAGCTTCAACATGACGGCTCCTGTAGGTTGCAAATATGTTGCAAGCTTAAAGCTAGCAGTCGATGCCGCATATGCAATTGAAATTACTGTAGGAATTTTCGGATTTTTGCGTAAGCTTTTGCCGACAAGTCATTTAGGCAGTGCTTTACAGATGAGAGACCGATGAAAGCAGCGCTTGGGTTCTGTTACTGCCGAAGCGGACAGTATTGGAGGCGTTCTCATAGACACCTTCAAGGCAGTTGATAGGCGTGGTTGCTGACACTCCAGCGCATTCCACTGCACTTTCCAAGATTGACTTGTCGCCGGACCCAGACGATCCCAGTGCAGCAATGCACGTCGGAGCACGTCACGGCTGGATGGCAATTTTTGTGAGGAAGGACTTACACCGGCTGGTGTGCTAAACAGAATATGCTAGGACAGAGACAGAGGGACGGAGACGCAATACGATGCCTTTAATGGACCAAATCTATATCGCCTAATTTGTGGCGGCCTCAGGGGCAACTCAACTCCGCGCTTGATTGACTCGATCTCGCAGTTCTTTGCCAGGCTTAAAATGAGGTACAAACTTGGAAGCCAACTCGACTGAGTCGCCTGTTTTTGGATTCCGCCCCATCCTCGGTGGACGATAATGCAGCGAGAAACTCCCGAACCCTCTAATTTCGATGCGCTCGCCCGATGAAAGGGCATGGGTCATATGTTCGATCATTCCTTTTACCGCCAACTCGACATCCTTAAACGCCAAGTGGCCGTACTTCTCTGCTAAGAGATTGATCAATTCTGACTTTGTCACTGTCATTTCCATAAATAGCGGGGGGCAGTGTGTCCGCCCCCCTTGCTTGACCTGACTATTTATTTTCCATCTGTTCCTTGAAGATATCTCCCAAAGTAGGCATACCGGAGGAAGATTGCTGTGAGTACCCCTTGATTGCAGCAGCTTCCTCTTCTTGATCCTTCGCCTTAATCGAGAGAGTAATGGATTTGTTTTTCTTGTCGACCCCGATGAACTTCGCTTCGACTTCGTCGCCTACCTTCAACTGGGTACGAGCGTCTTCTACTCGATCGCGAGAAATTTCGGACGCGCGGAGATAGCCTTCAACACTGTCAGCCAGGGTGATAACTGCCCCCTTAGCGTCGACTTCCTTGACAACCCCGTTGACAATGCTGCCTTTTTCGTGGGTCGCCAAGTAATTCTGGAAGGGATCCTGCTCCAACTGCTTTATGCCGAGCGAGATTCGTTCCCGCTCAGGATCGATGGCCAGGATGATGGTCTCCACTTCATCGCCTTTCTTGTATTGGCGAATCGCTTCTTCGCCCGGAATGGACCAAGAAATGTCCGACAGATGCACCAGACCGTCGATAGCACCTTCCAGTCCGATGAAAATACCGAAATCGGTAATCGACTTGATGCTGCCCTTAATCTTGTCGCCCTTCTTGTGGCTCGCAGCAAATTCTTCCCAAGGATTGGGCTTGCACTGCTTCATGCCGAGAGAAATGCGACGACGCTCCTCGTCGATGTCGAGTACCATGACCTCGACTTCCTCACCCAACTGGATAACCTTGGCCGGGTTGACGTTCTTGTTGGTCCAATCCATCTCGGATACGTGAACGAGGCCTTCGACGCCCTCTTCCAACTCGACGAAACAGCCGTAATCCGTAAGGTTGCTGACCTTTCCGAAAAGGCGCGTGCCCGGCGGATAACGACGTGCGATATTCAGCCACGGATCCTCTCCCAGCTGCTTCAAGCCAAGCGAGACGCGATTCTTTTCCTGATCAAATTTAAGTACCTTGACCTGGATTTCTTGGCCGATCTGAACGGCTTCCGAGGGATGCCGCACTCTCTTCCAAGCCATATCGGTAATGTGGAGCAGGCCGTCGATGCCGCCGAGATCGATAAAGGCGCCATAATCGGTCAGGTTCTTCACCACGCCCGTGACGATCGCACCTTCTTTCAGGTTCTCGAGCAACGCTTCCTTCTCGGCGCTGAACTCGGATTCCACTACGGCGCGGCGGGAAAGCACAACATTATTGCGCTTTTGGTCGATCTTGATGACCTTGAATTCGAGGTCGCGCCCTTCCAAGTAGGACGTGTCGCGGACCGGACGCACATCGACCAGAGATCCGGGCAAAAAGGCGCGCAACGCACCGACAGCCACCGTGAAGCCTCCGCGTACCTTGCCCGTAATTCTACCGACCACGGTCTCATTCTTCTCGTACGCCTGTTCGAGCTCTTGCCATGCCTTCAACCGCTTTGCCTTGTCGCGGGACAACAGCGTAGCCCCTAAACCGTCCTCCAGCATGTCGAGCGCCACTTCGACCGTGTCGCCGATCTGTACTTCGATTTGTCCGTCGGAATTCAAGAACTGCCATTTGGGTATGACGCCTTCCGACTTCAATCCCGCATTGACTACGACCACATCGGGGCCGATATCGATTACGGTGCCCGTGATGATGCTGCCTGGGCGCATTTCCGCCTGAGCCAGACTCTCTTCAAACAATTGTGCAAAGCTATCGCTCATAAAACGAACTTGGTTCTAACAGCCAAGTTTCCCTAGCCGTTTGGGTTAATTGGTTAAACAAATTGCCGAGCAAACGCCGGCAACGCCTCAAAAATTACCGATTACGATCTTACCTACCGCCTATAATATCGAGACATCGGGCGATAACTTGATCAATCGTGAGATCGGACGAATCAATCAGAACAGCGCCATCCGGTACAGTCAGCGGCGCCTCAGCACGTTCCTTGTCGCGCCGGTCCCGTTCTTCAATCTCTTTCGTTAAGCGTTCAAGGTTAACATCAGCCCCCTTCTCTTTCAACTGCTTATGCCGCCTTTTTGCGCGCACTTCCGCGCTGGCAGTTAAAAATATCTTATACGGGGCGTCGGGAAAAACGACTGTGCCCATGTCGCGGCCGTCTGCGACCAAGCCGGGTTCTCGCTGAAAATCGCGCTGCTTCTGCAAGAGTACCTGTCGTACCGGTCCATAAGCGGCGATCTTCGAAGCCGTGTTGCCGCAGTCTTCCGTCTGGATTTGACAGGCAATATCCTGGCCGTTCAGAAGGATGCGCGGCGGATCGTTCGCCTCGAATTGAAGATCCATCGACCGAGCGACACTGACAACGGCGTCGACATTGTGGGGGTCGATCGCAGCCTGGGTAACGGCGAAGGCCAATGAACGGTAGATGGCCCCGCTGTCCAAGAAATGCCAGCCCAGCGTCTTGGCCAACGCACGGCTCACCGTCCCCTTGCCGGCACCGCTCGGCCCATCAATGGTGATCACCGGCACCTTCGTTGTCATAGGATTTCGCCGAAAATGGCAGAGATGTTTAGGCCCATATCGCGCGCCAACTCCACGAAGCTCGGAAAGGATGTATTGACGTTCGCGCAGTCGTCGATTTCGATCAGGCCGGCGGCCCGCAGCGCGGCAACAGAAAATGCCATGGCAATACGATGGTCGCCGTGGGAATTTACTTTCCCCCCGGACAGTTTTCCGCCCCGTACAATCATACCATCCGGCGTCGGCTGGGCGTCGATGCCCAAGGCTTGCAAACCGTCAGCCATTACTTGGATACGATCGCTTTCCTTGACCCGTAGTTCCTCGGCGCCGGTCAATCGAGTTTCCCCCTCGGCGCAGGCCGCGGCGACAAACAGAACCGGAAACTCGTCGATCGCCAAAGGCACCAATTCTTGCGGAATCTCGATCCCGCGCAGGCGACTTGAACGGATGCGGATATCCGCAACCGGCTCACCGCCCATCTCGCGGACATCGACGACCTGAATATCCGCCCCCATCAGACGCAGAATGTCCAAAACCCCGGTACGAGTCGGATTCACGCCCACATGCCGGAGGGTGACATCGGCATCTTCGCCGATTGCTGCGCCGACCATGAAAAATGCCGCCGATGATATGTCGCCAGGCACATCGATGTCGCAGGCAACAAGTCTCCCGTCCGGCTGTACGCATACGGTATCGCCTTCACGAACCACCGGATAGGAAAATCCGGCCAACATGCGCTCGGTATGATCGCGCGTAGGAGCCGGCTCGCGCACACACGTCCTGCCGGCGGCGTAAAGCCCGGCCAAGAGAAGACAGGACTTGACCTGGGCACTGGCCACCGGCATATCGTAGTGAATCCCCCTCAGCTTCGTGCTGCCTCTAATCTTGAGCGGAGCGGTTCCCGCCTCGGTAGTTTCCACCACTGCGCCCATCGTACGTAGCGGCTCGGTTACTCGCTTCATGGGGCGGCGGGAAAGAGAAACGTCGCCGGTCAAAACCGAGTCAAAATGCTGCCCCGCCAACAGACCGCAAAGGAGACGCATCGACGTGCCCGAATTCCCCAGGTACAACGGTTCTTTGGGCGCACGCAACCCATGCAGCCCCACACCTCGAATGCACACCTGCCCGTCTTGCGGGCCCTCGATGTCGACGCCCATCGCCCGAAACGCATTCATAGTGGCGAGGCAATCGTCCGCTTCCAAAAAGCCGGTGACGCGGGTCGTGCCTTCGGCCAGCGCACCCAACATGATGGATCGATGGGAGATGGATTTATCGCCGGGCACCCGGGCCTCTCCGCGAAGCGTGCCACCCGGCTGCACCCGAAAGCTGATCGTGTTGTTCTGCATGGACCTGTTATTTTTCAAGTTGATCTAAGAATCGTTGTCGCGCACTGCGGGCTTCGGAGAATAAAGAATAGAGTTCGTCCTCGGCCCCTCTCGAAATCAGACCAGCGGCCACACTAAGCTCTTCGCGGAACTGATGGATCAAGGATACGATTTGCCGCCGGTTCGCGAGGCAGATATCCAGCCACATTTTCGGATCGCTGGACGCGATACGGGTAAAGTCCCGAAATCCGCCAGCGGCATACTGAAAAATTTCCTGCTGCTCGTCTTTCTTACCTAGCATGTAAGTCAGCGTAAAGGCCAACACGTGAGGCAAATGGCTGGTCGCGGCCAACACTTCGTCGTGATGGGCTGGCTCCATTTCCGAAACCTTGGCTCCTATCGCTCGCCAAAAACGCTCAACCCGCTTGATGGCCAGCGGCGACGTGTTGTTTAGAGGCGTCAGGATAACTCGCTTGCCCTGATACAAATCGGCGGTCGAGGCATCCACACCGCTCCGTTCGGCTCCCGCGATCGGGTGGCCTGGCACAAAATTGTCGGGAATTTCACCAAAAACTCTTTCGGCGGATTCGATGACATTACACTTCGTGCTGCCCGCGTCCGTAACGACCGCTCGGGTGGACCATACCGGCTTCAACGCGCGAAAAATGGCATCAAAGGTCCCGACCGGGGTCGCGATCATCACCAAATCGGCACTTGCAGCGCCTTGCGATGTATCGGAATATCCGACGTCGATGACACCGCATTCCAATGCTTTTCGCAAGTTATCGGTATCGGCATCGACGCCCACGATTTCATGGCAGAGCCCTTTGGCGCGCGCGGCACGCGCCACCGATCCGCCGATCAGCCCCACGCCGATGATGCATAGACGCTCGATCATAAGGCCAAGACACAGTCCAGTGCGGCCAGGAAAATCCGGTTTTCTTCCTCGGTACCGACGGTGACGCGCAAATGATTGGGAAGACCGTAATTGGCAACCGGCCGAACGATGACGCCCTGCCGTAACAGCGCCTCGTAAACCGGGGCTGCCGGTCTTCCCACGTCGACCATAATGAAGTTGCCGACCGAAGGAATGAAGTTCAAGTCGCGCTCGGTGAAGGCTTCGCTTAGCCGGCACAGGCCCTCTCGATTCAAGCTCACCGAACGGGTCAGATGATCGTTGTCGTCGAGTGCAGCCTTGGCGGCTTCCAAGGCCAGAGAATTGACGTTGAACGGTTGCCGCACGCGATTCAAAAGATCGGCAATCGCTGGGCTCGACACCGCATACCCGACCCGCAGCCCCGCCAGCCCATAGGCTTTGGAAAAAGTCCGGATCACGATCAAACTGGGAAAATCGGACAGCCACTCTATGCAATCGGGATAGTCGGGAGCTTCAACATATTCGAAATACGCCTCGTCCACAACGGCGATGACATGCTCGGGAAGGTCGCCGAGAAAACTGCGCAACTCCGATTTCGTCAAATAGGTCCCGGTCGGATTATTGGGATTGGCAATGAATACGACCCGCGTCGATTCATCAACTGCCTGGGCCATGGCCTGCAAGTCATGGCCATAACGGGGCCCGTGAGAGCCGTCATGGGCCGGTGCAACGACCGCCTGTGCGCCGACGGCTTGCGTCACGATGGAATAAACCGCAAAGGCATATTCGGAATAGATCGCTTTCGACTGCGGGGACAGGAAAGCGCGGGCCACCAACTCCAGTGCGTCGTTGGAACCGTTACCCAAGGTAATCTGTTCGGGTCGGACATCGAGTTTGCGCGATAATGCGGCCTTGAGCTCGAAACCGCTGCCGTCCGGGTATAGGTGGATTTCGGATGATGCACGACGTGCTGCTTCGAGCGCCTTCGGGCTAGGCCCTAGAGGGTTCTCGTTCGATGCCAATTTGACGATATTGCGTAGCCCTAACTCCCGTTCCAGTTCACTGATGGGTTTGCCGGGCAGGTAAGGCGTGAGCGCCCGAACTCCGGGAACGGCTAAATGCTCTGCTTTCATAAAGATGAGTCGAATACTAGGATCAAACGATCAAGACGAGGCCCGAGGATAAGAACCGAGGATTTTCAACATCGTGACGCTTTTCTCAACTTCCTTTAATGCCTCCGCCAATCGAGGTTCATTCCGGTGTCCTTCCACATCGACGAAGAAGACATAGTCCCACGTACCCCGGCGAGACGGTCGGGATTCGATTTTGGTCATGCTGATGCTGTGCCTCGCAAAAGGCTCGAGGACAGCATAAAGAGCGCCGGGATTGTTCCGGGTCGAGAGGAGTAACGACGTCTTATCGTTTCCGGTGGCTCCGACCGGATTCCGCCCGATCACCAAGAACCGCGTGGTATTGTCCGGCTCGTCTTCGATGTTGCGCTCCAGAACATTGAGTCCATACAGCTCGGCCGCCACTTCCCCCGCTATGGCCGCGGTATTCGGCATGACAGCGGCAAGTCGTGCCGCCTCGGCATTGCTGCTGACGGCGGTCTTCCGAACGTTCGGAAGATAACGATCCAGCCATTCGCGGCATTGAGCGAGAGATTGTTGATGGGAGAAAACTTCACGTATTTCTTCGGAGCTACTCAACTTGCTCATCAGGTTGTGGTGAATACGCAGCCCCACCTCGCCGGCGATGAGCAAAAAGGATCGCAAAAAGCTATCCAGGGTGTGGGTGATCACCCCTTCGGTAGAATTTTCGACGGGCACCACGCCGTACTGGCAGGCGCCGCTTTCGACAGCCCGGAAAATTTCGTCGATAGCCGGCAAGGGCACCGCCTGAATGGCATGGCCGAAGTGTTTGTAAGCGGCCTGCTGCGTAAACGTGCCCTGAGGACCGAGAAAAGCAACGGTCAACGGTTTTTCCAAGGCCAGGCATTCCGACATGAGCTCGCGGAAAAAACGGGTGACTGCTTCCTGGCTCAAAGGACCGCTATTGTTTTCGGCGATGCGCCGCAGCACTTCCGCTTCCCGCTCGGGGCGGTGAAAACAATCGACCTCGCCCGCCGCCGTCTTGATTTCGGCAACTTGCTGGGCGCAGCGCGCACGCTGGTTCAACAGCTCCAAGATCCGATCGTCGATCGCATCGATCTCCTTGCGGAGGTGAAGCAACGCAGTATCGACAGTCGATGTATTGTTCGAATTCTCCATGACAACTCGTTATATGACGCGGGCGGAAAGCACTCCCTTGATGGCCCGGATATGTTCCAGCGTTTCGGCGGGCACCTCGGTATTGAGGTCGATGAGCGTATAAGCAAGTTCACCTCTCGACTTGTTCAACAAATCGAGAATATTGAGGTTGGCGTCGGCCAGCGCACCGGAAATCTGCCCTACCATCTTGGGCACGTTCTCATTCGCTATTCCGAGGCGGACGCCCTCGGTCCGCGGCATGACCACGTCCGGAAAATTCACCGAGTGTCGGATGTTACCGTTTTCCAGAAAATCCCGCACTCTATCGGCCACCATTACCGCACAGTTTTCCTCGGCTTCGGCGGTGGAGGCACCGAGATGCGGGAGTACGACGGCGCGAGGATGATTCAGCATGGCGCGCGAGGGAAAGTCGCATACGTAGGCGGCGAGATGGCCGGCGTTCAGAGCGCCGTACACGCTGGCGTCGTCCACGATGCCGGCGCGGGAAAAATTGAGCAAGACCGCCCCTTTCTTCATGATGCCGATTCGTGCCGCATTGACGAGGTGGCGCGTCTGGTCGTTCAGCGGCACGTGCAAGGTCAGGAGGTCGACCTTCGCAATCAAATCGTCGATGCTCGCGGCCCGCGCAACCGACGAAGACAGCTGCCAGGCGCTTTCGACGGTAAGCAGCGGATCGTAACCGATCACATGCATGCCCAAACCCGTCGCCGCATTGGCCACTCTTACGCCAATAGCGCCCAGTCCCAAAACCCCCAAGGTCTTGCCCGCCAGCTCGAAACCGGCGAATTGTTTCTTAGTTTTTTCGACGCGGTGATGAATCGTCTCGTCGTCGCCCTCCAACTGGCGGGCAAAGTCCCAAGCCGTACAAATGTTGCGGGCCGCCAATAGCATCCCCGCAATGACCAACTCTTTCACGGCATTGGCGTTGGCGCCCGGTGCATTGAACACCGGAATGCCGCACTTCGAATACTCCGCGACGGGAATGTTGTTCACCCCGGCGCCGGCACGTCCCACCGCCTTCACCGATTCCGGGATGGGCACGCCGTGGAGGTTATGGGAGCGCAGCAGTATCGCGTCGGGATGCTGAATTTCCGACGCAATCTCGTAACGGTCGCGGGGCAGTCGCTCTAATCCGGCCACCGAGATGTTGTCGTAGGTGAGAATCTTGAACATGAAACTATCCGTGTCTGCGCTCGAACTCGCGCATGAATTCGATTAAGGCATCGACTCCTTCTTCAGGCATCGCGTTGTAGATGCTAGCCCTGAATCCACCTACCGACCGGTGCCCCTCCAGGTTCACTAATCCTGCTGCTTTGGCTTCGGCCAAAAACGTTTTTTCCAGGTCCGCTTTCGCCAGCCGGAACGGGACGTTCATGCGGGAACGATAAGCCGGCTGGATGGGGTTCGAATAGAACGTCGAACCGTCGATAGCGGCGTACAGTTTTTCCGCCTTACGGATATTGCGCGCTTCGACGGCAGCCAATCCGCCCTGATCCCTCAGCCACTCCAACACCAGGCCCAGCAAATACCAGTTGTAGGTCGGCGGCGTATTGAGCATGGAACCGCTGTCCGCCTGCTTCTTATAGTCGAAGATCGACGGCGTACCAGTCAGGGCCTGCCCGATCAGATCTTCGCGCACGATCACCACGACGATACCGGCCGGCCCCATGTTTTTCTGCGCGCCGGCGTAAATCAGGCCGAATCGGCCGACATCCAGCGGGCGCGACAGGATATTGGACGACATGTCGCAAACCAGCGGCAGCCCGGCCGAGTCAGGAACATCCTGGAATTCGACCCCGCCGATGGTTTCGTTGGCGGTGTAATGGAGATAAGCCGCATCCGGATCGATGCGCCAATCGGAGCGAGGCGGAACAGTCGTAAAGCCGCTTTCCTTGGAACTCGCCGCAATAGCGACCGAGCAGTACCGCTCGGCCTCGGAAACGGCCTTCTCCGACCAGAGGCCGGTATTGACATAGCAAGCCTTGAATTTTCCCCGAAGAAGATTCATTGGGACCGCCGCGAATTGTCCGGTCGCGCCACCTTGTAAAAACAAGACTTTGTAATTCGCCGGAATCGTCAGAAGCTCGCGCAGGTCCGCCTCGGATTTCTCGGCGACGGCGACAAAATCTTTGCCGCGGTGACTCATTTCCATGATCGACATACCAGTGGAATGCCAATCCGGCAACTCTTCGCGCGCGCGGAGCAACACCGGCTCGGGAAGCATGGACGGTCCCGCGCTGAAATTGTAAACCCTAGCCATCGTCGCCCTCCTGGTCTTCATCCGTTTCCGCCAACTCGTCGTTTTCGCCCTCAAGGACCGGAATCCTGTCCACTCCGACGACTTTTTCACCCGGACTGAGGCGGATCACCGTCACGCCTTGAGTATTGCGCCCGAGTTCCCGAATCTCTTCGACCCGCGTCCGCACCAGCGTGCCGGCATCGGTGATCAGCATGATCTCGTCCGAATCCTGAACGAGTACGGCGCCGACTACCGAACCGTTACGTTCGCTGGTTTGGATGGCGATCACGCCTTGGCCGCCGCGGCGGTGTATCGGAAAGTCGCTCAGCGCCGTACGCTTGCCGAACCCGTTTTCGGTAATGTTCAGCACCGAACCCTCGGTGCCGATGATGAGGGCAATGATCTTCTGGCCGTCGTGCAGCGTCATGCCGCGGACGCCGGTTGCGCCACGCCCCATGGGCCGCACGTCCTCTTCCTCGAAGCACACGGCCTTGCCCGCATTGCTGAACAGCATGACATGCTGCTTGCCGTCTGTGATGGCCACGTTCACCAAGTGATCGTCCTGCCGCAGATCGATGGCGATTTTCCCGGACGGGCGCGGACGCTCGAACTCCCGCAGCCCCACTTTTTTGACGATACCCGAGGCGGTCGCCATGAAAACGTAATGGCTTTCGTCGAATTCCCGAATCGGGAGGATGGCATTGATGCGCTCGCCCTGCTCCAGCGGCAGCAGATTGACGAAAGGCTTGCCGCGCGACACGCGGCTGGCCGAAGGCAGCTCGTAGACCTTGAGCCAGTACACCTTGCCCACGCTCGAAAAGCACAGAATGGTGTCATGGGTGTTGGCCACGATGAGTTTTTCGATGAAATCCTCTTCCTTGGTGGTCGCCGCCGCCTTGCCGCGCCCGCCCCGCCGTTGCGCCCGGTAGGCGCCGAGCGGCTGCGATTTCACGTAGCCTTCGTGGGAAACCGTGACCACCACGTCTTCCTCGGTGATCAGATCTTCCGCGGACAAATCGAGACGGTCCTCGATGATTTCGGTGCGACGCTTGTCGCCGAACTGGTCGCGGATGGCGACAAGCTCGTCGCGGATGACTTCCATCAATCGCTTGTCGCTGGCCAAAATTTCGAGGAGCTCGTCAATCTGCGCCAACAGCTGCTTGTATTCATCGATGATCTTGTCCTGCTCCAGCCCGGTCAGGCGGTGCAGACGGAGATCCAAAATTGCCTGCGCCTGCTCCGGCGACAGGTTGTAACCGTGTTCGGTCAGACCGTAACCGGCCGCGAGGTTTTCCGGACGGGACCGCATTGCGTCTTCCGCCCTGGCCAGAAGATCCGAAACCACGCCGGGACGCCAGGTGCGCTCCAATAGCCGCTGTTTCGCTTCCGCAGGATTGGGCGACGTCTTGATCAGTTCGATCACTTCGTCGATATTCGCGAGAGCGACGGCCTGACCTTCCAGGATATGCGCACGTTCGCGCGCTTTTCGAAGATCGTACAGCGTGCGCCGGGTGACGACTTCGCGGCGATGATCGATAAACGCCGCGAGCAACTCCTTGAGGTTCAGACAGCGCGGACGTCCGTCCAGCAAGGCCACGGTATTGATGCCGAACACGCTCTGCATGGCGGTCTGCTGATAGAGATTGTTCAGCACCACTTCCGGCACTTCGCCGCGCTTGAGTTCGATCACCATGCGCATGCCGTCCTTGTCCGACTCGTCGCGCAGCCCGGAAATGCCCTCCAGCTTCCCCTCCTTGGCCAGCTCGGCGATTTTTTCCATGAGCCGGGCCTTGTTCACCTGATACGGCAACTCGCTGACGATGATGCTGGTGCGTCCGCCGTCTTCCTCGAAATCGCAGCGGGCACGGATGTAAATGCGGCCCCGGCCGGTGAGATAAGCTTCACGGATGCCGCTCGCCCCATTGATGATGCCGGCTGTGGGAAAATCCGGTCCCGGGATGTGTTCCATCAGTTCGGCGATGCCGGCATCCGGATTCTCGATCAGCAACAAGCAGGCGCTGATGACTTCGGTGAGATTGTGGGGCGGGATATTCGTCGCCATGCCCACCGCGATGCCTGCCGAACCGTTGATGAGCAAGTTCGGAATGCGCGTGGGCAGTACCGAAGGCTCTTTTTCGGATTCGTCGTAGTTCGGGATGAAATCGACCGTCTCTTTCTCGAGATCGGCGAGCAATTCGTGCGCAATGCGGGCCATGCGCACTTCGGTATAACGCATGGCCGCCGGCGGATCGCCATCGACCGACCCGAAATTGCCCTGACCGTCGATTAGCATATAGCGCAGCGAAAACGGCTGGGCCATGCGCACGATCGTGTCATACACCGCGGCGTCGCCGTGCGGATGGTATTTACCGATGACGTCACCCACGACGCGGGCAGACTTCTTGTAAGGCTTATTCCAATCGTTGCTCAGCTCGTGCATGGCGTAAAGCACGCGCCGATGTACCGGCTTCAAACCGTCACGCACATCCGGCAAGGCGCGCCCCACGATCACGCTCATGGCGTAATCGAGATAGGACTGTTTCATCTCGTCTTCGAGACTGACCGGAATAATTTCTTTGGCGAAGGAAGTCATGAGGGAGTGCTGTACCGTAAAGGAGCCGCGCCGCTTCAGATACGCCGCGTAAATAACCAACCGGCATTATAACCGTTGAGGCGTGGCCGCTCCACTAAAGCAGGAACGACAGTTGTTCACCGTCCCTGTGCATAAGATTGTGGGCCGACCTTAGATAGGCAATCTAAATCATTATTAACCCGGCCTATAAATATAGGCCGGGTTAATCCGGGGCAGGGATGCCCCGGCGCGGCGACAAGCCGCGTGAGCCCAGGCCGGGCGTGTACCGGCCTGGGCGGCGGCCCGAAATACCAGGAG
>NZ_JBDIVO010000014.1:0-36366 GCF_039794385.1 Methylocaldum sp.
GCCCATCGTGTACGGTACCGTCGCCGCCTGGTTCAGCCGTCCGCGTGCCGTGGTGAATTACATGGCCGGTCTCGGCTGGCTGTTCACTTCCGACAGGGTCAAGGCGCGGCTGCTTCGTCCGGTGGTCCGCGCCGTGTTGAGGCAGCTTTTCGCACGGGGGCACGTTATCGTGGAAAACCCGGACGATTACGAGCAGATGATGAGCTTGGGGTTGCCGGCCGCCCGTGTGAGCTTGATCCGGGGCGCCGGTGTGGATCTCCGGGAATTCAGTCCGGCGGTAGAGCGCGATGGGGTCCCTTTGGTCGTCCTGCCGGCGCGCATGCTCTGGACCAAGGGGGTAGGAGAGTTCGTCACGGCCGCCGAGCGGCTGCGCGCCGAAGGCGTCGCGGCGCGATTCGTCCTGGTAGGCGATCCTGACCCCGACAATCCGGAATCGGTCTCGATCGACCAACTCGAAAGCTGGCGGCAGAAAGGGGCGGTCGAATGGTGGGGGCGGCGGGACGACATGCCTCAAGTGCTCGCCGCATGCCATATCGTCTGCCTGCCCTCATATCGGGAAGGCCTCCCCAAGGCGCTGCTCGAAGCGGCAGCCGCGGGAAAACCCATCATCACCACCGATACCCCCGGCTGTCGGGAGGTGGTCCGTCACGGCGACAACGGTCTGCTGGTACCGGCGGCGGATGCGCTCGCTCTGGCCGAAGCGCTCAAAACGTTAATCGAGGATGGGCCGCAGCGGGAGCGGATGGGGCGTCGCGGCCGGGAAATCGCGGAGACCGAATTTTCCTCGGAAAAGATAACCTCCGAAGCTTTAGCCCTGTATAACGCCGTCCTTTCGTGAGTGGTAGGTCGGCAATCCCTTGCCGACGAAGGTGTCTCCGTCAGGGGAACTTCAATTCCCCGCTACCGTCATCTTTTCGAGCAAAATAGATCCGGTTCGGGTATTGCCCCGCAGGTCTACATCGTTTCCGACGGCCTGTAGATTCATGAACATATCTTTCAGGTTGCCCGCGATGGTGATTTCCTCCACGGGGAACTGGATCTCGCCGTTCTCCACCCAAAATCCGGATGCGCCGCGGGAATAATCGCCGGTGACCGGGTTGACGCCCTGGCCCATCAGTTCGGTGACGAGAAGGCCCGTGTTCATGCGTTTCAGCAAGCCCTCTAAATCGAGTTCGCCGGGGTCGATGACGAGATTGTGCACGCCGCCGGCATTGCCGGTGGTTTTCATGCCGAGCTTGCGGGCCGAGTATGTGCTCAACACATAGGATTCGAGTATGCCGTCCTTGACGATGTGGTGAGGTCGGGTCCGAACGCCCTCGGCGTCGTAGGGTGCGCTGCCCAAGGCCTTCTTGAGGTGCGGTTCCTCGTGAATCCGTACGAAGGCCGGGAAGATCTGCTTTCCCAGATGGTCGAGCAGGAACGACGACTTCCGATAGAGATTGCCGCCGCGGATGGCGCCGATGAGATGGCCCAGCAGGCTGGACGCGATATCCGCCGCGAAGATCACCGGGCATTGCCGAGTGCTCAGCGAACGGGCGCCGAGCCGCTTTACCGTGCGCTCGGCGGCCTTTCGGCCCACCAGCTCGGCCGCTTCCATGTCTCGGGCGTCTCGCGCCACGGTCCACCAATCGTCCCGCTGCATGCTGTCGCCCCGCTGGCCGATGACCGAACAGCTCAGGCTGTGGCGGCTGGACGCATAGCCATGCAGGAATCCCAGCGAGTTGCCCAGGACTCGTAACCCTTGGAAGGTGTTGAGGCTCGCGCCCTCGGAATTGACAATTTCGGGATGAAACTGGCGTGCGGCATTTTCGCAGCCTATCGCCAGGTTTATGGCGGTTTCCGCGTCCAGGTCCCAGGGATGATAAACGTCGAGATCGGGGAACTCGGTGGCCAGCATGTCCCGGTCGGGCAATCCGGCATATTCGTCTTCGGCCGCGTATTGAGCGATCCGGCACGCGGCTTCTACGGTTTCCCGCATCGCCGTCGCGCTGAGGTCGGTGGTGCTGGCCGAACCCTTGCGCTGGCCCACGTAGACCGTGACGCCGAGTCCGCGGCTGCGATGATGTTCAATGGTTTCGACCTCGCCCATCCGCGCGGTGACGGAAAGGCCGTGCTCCAGACTGACGCCGGCCTCCGCCGAGGTGGCGCCTTGCCGCCGGGCTTCGGCCAGGCAATCCGCCACCAGGGATTTCAATTGTTCGAGTTGTTTTGCTTCACGTGCGAAAGTCGTGGGTTCCTGCACGGATGGCTCCTTCTAATCGTTAAATCGTTCGGATATAGGAACGGGTGGGGCGCTGGTCTTAAACCCGAGTACCGCCCACGGTCAGCCCGTCCACCCGCAAGGTCGGCTGGCCGACGCCCACGGGTACGCTCTGGCCGTCCTTTCCGCAGGTGCCGACGCCGGTATCGAGCTGCAAATCGTTGCCGACCATGCTGACGCGGGTCAGCACGTCCGGGCCGTTGCCGATCAGGGTCGCGCCTTTGACCGGCCGGGTGATTTTCCCGTCTTCGATCAAATAGGCTTCGCTGGCGGAGAACACGAATTTGCCCGAGGTGATGTCGACCTGGCCGCCGCCGAAGTTCTTGGCGAACAGCCCTTTTTTCACCGAACCGATGATTTCCTGCGGGTCGTGAGGCCCCGCCAGCATGTATGTATTGGTCATGCGGGGCATGGGCAGGTGGGCATAGGATTCGCGGCGGCCGTTGCCGGTCGGCGATACGCCCATGAGCCGGGCGTTGAGCTTGTCCTGCATGTAGCCCTTGAGAATGCCGTTTTCGATCAAAACCGTGCATTCCGTCGGCGTGCCTTCGTCGTCGATATTGAGCGAACCGCGCCGGCCGGGCAGGGTGCCGTCGTCGACTACCGTACAGAGCGGCGAAGCCACGCGTTCGCCGATTCGCCCGGCGAAGGCCGAAGTGCCTTTGCGGTTGAAATCGCCTTCGAGTCCATGGCCTATCGCTTCGTGCAACAAAACGCCCGGCCAGCCGGGTCCCAAGACCACGGTCATGGTTCCCGCGGGAGCTTCGACCGCTTCCAGATTTACCAGAGCCTGGCGCACGGCTTCCCGTGCGTATTCGATGGCCCGGTCTTCTTCCAAAAAGAAGCGGTAATCCGCGCGGCCGCCGCCGCCGCAGCTGCCTTGTTCGCGGCGCCCGTTTTCCTGGACGATCACGCTGACGTTGAGCCGCACAAGCGGACGCACGTCGCCATGGAGCGCTCCGTCCTGGCCGATCACCAGAACGACTTCGTGGCTGCCGGCAAGGTTCACCATGACCTGTTCGACGCGCGGATCGAGTCTCCGGCATTCCTCGTCCAGACGTTTGAGGAGGGCGATTTTCTCTTCTTCGGGCAACGATTGCAGCGGATCGATCGGCAGATAAAGCTGTGGCGGGCGATATAGTCCGGAGACTTCCCGTTTGCCCTGTGCTCCCTCTCGAGCGATGGCTCGCGCGTTCTTGGCGGCTTCGAGCAGGGTCGGCAGCGTAATTTCGTCGCTGTAGGCGAATCCGGTCTTTTCGCCGGAAACGGCGCGTACCCCGGCGCCTTGTTCTATGCTGTGGCTGCCTTCCTTCACGATGCCGTCTTCCAGCATCCAGGACTCGAACCGGGTGGATTGCAGATAGACGTCGGCGGCATCCACCGACGCGCTCAAGAGCTGTCCCATGACGCGGTCGATGTCGCCGCCTATGAGTCCAGCCGGCTCCAGCAGGGTTTGCCGGGCGATTACAAGAGGATCATGACTCATGATGAGGTGTGAGAATTAAGCTGATGATAAAAACTAGCCTACACGCCATAGCCCTCAGCGGCAATGCAGTTTGCGGTGGGTCAGGGCCGGAAACGCGGCCCGCACTTTCTGCAGCCGGTCGCGGTCGAATTCCGCAGTCACCACACCGGCGCCCTGTGGAAGGCTGCCGAGCACCTGGCCCCAAGGGTCCACGATCATGCTGTGGCCGAAGGTTTCGCGGCCGTTGACGTGAAACCCGCCCTGATTGGCGGCGACGGTGTAGCACAGGTTTTCGACCGAACGGGCGCGCACCAGGATTTCCCAGTGAGCGGCGCCGGTTTGCGCGGTAAAGGCCGAGGGAACGACGAGAATGTCCATGCCGCTGTCCGCCATCTGCCGGAACAGTTCGGGGAAGCGGAGATCGTAGCAGATCGACAAACCGAGTCGCCCGAACGGCGTGTCCAGGACCAGAGCCTCGCTACCGGCGTCTATGGTCTTGGACTCGTGATACTGTTCGTCGGTGCCGGGCACGTTGACGTCGAACAGATGAATCTTGTCGTAGCGTCCTGCCCGCTCGCCTTTGTCGTTATAAACCAGGCAGGCAGCGCGGACTTTGCCGTTGTCGGCGCGGATCGGCATGGTGCCGCCGACCAGCCAGACCTTCAGCCGCTCCGCCGTCTGGGCGAGAAAATCCTGGATCGGTCCGGAACCGTCGGCTTCGGCTACGGCCAGTTTGTCGGTTTCGGATGTACCCATGATGGCGAAATTTTCCGGGAGCACGATCAGGGAAGCGCCCCGGGACGCGGCTTTCTCGACTAGTCGCCCCGCCTCGATGAGGTTGGCGCTGACATTGGGACTGGACGCCATCTGGATAGCGGCGAGAACCGTTTTACTCATTCGTCTTTTTCTCCGTTTCGGTGCCAAAACCTGATAAATCTTTCATGCCGCTCCACGCTCGGTCGAGAATGTCGAGCGGCAGGTTGCGGCTAATCTTGGTGATTTGCGGTTCGTCCCAACTACCCTTGACGGCGTAGTGGGTCGCGGTGATGCTGTCCACTTCCTCGCCGACCAGTTGTTGTGCCAGAAGCACGGCAGCCCCAACTGCGGGTCCGCCGGCCAGAGCGCCCGCGATGGGCAGAGCGACGCTGGTGTGGGGTATGACGGTGACGACTTGATCCAAATCTCTCGCCACCAATCCGGCGCGGCCGTTGATGACGATCTTGGCGGGAACCGCATCGATTAGAAAACCCTTCGTTACGGCTTGACTGTTGCCGAGCTGAAAGGTTCCCAGGACGCTGTCATAGGCTAGGCCCTTGCCGAACAAATCGCTGAAATCGAAGGACAGCCTGCGCCACAACGTGTCCAAGTTTAACATACCGAGCACCCGGCCCAGCCCCGGCTCGACCTTGAGAATCGCGCCTTTGCCCAGCTTCATCCGGATATCGCCTTTGACGCTGGCACGGGAAAATTGCTGGGGCGCGCCCGGCCAGGACAAAGTGAAGTCGACGTCGGAAGGGGTTTCCCTGACCTCGCCGGAATAACCGATGACGGTCAACAAATCACCCATGTCCTCGATGCGGAGTTTCCCCTCGATACGCGTGGATACGGTTTGGTCCGCCGACCGTGTCCAACTGCCGTGGATGTCGAAGCGGTGATTTTTGGTCCCGCCCTCGAGTGTTCTTATGATCATGCCATGAGCGTGGCGTTCGGTTTGAAGTGTGAATGGGCCTAAATCGGCGTCCTGCCAGAGTAGCCGCTTGGCATTAAGCGCCAGATTCGGTACGGCGGACGGATCGATGGGTTCGATGTTCGCCGGTCCGGCTTTATTGGCCTTCAGTTTCGGTAACTTGAGGTGTTCCAGATCGAAAGCGATCGAATCGGCCGTGGCTTTGAAGCCCCCCTTGCCGTAAGCGCTGGCGATATGGCCCCGCCAATGTCGGTCTTCGCTCTCCATGTCGATGATCAGGGGACCCAAGGTTTCTTTGTTCCAATATAGCGTCCCGACGTTCAGTTCCAGTTTACGCAAGAGACCGGTACTGCCCGGCTCGTCCGAGGAGTTGGGCAGCAAGCGCCGCCATTCGGCGGCTTCGAGTTCATCCAGTCGGGCGAAAATTGCGAGGCCGGGTTTCGATGAGGGGGAGGGGAGCGGTGTTCCGATGGCGATATCGCCCCCTTCCAGCTCGATGCCGGTATCAGATTCCGAGAGCTTGAGCCGTGCGGTGACATCGTGTCCATAGCTCAACCGAAGCGGGATCTTGCTGCCGGCGAGAATCGCCGTTTCGATGAATAGATCTTTTCTCGCTTTTTCGCGCTTTCCGAGTGGCGCCGGCAGATTCAACTCCAGGCCCGTCATTCCGGACGACAGCGACAGAACCAGCGGATCGCTTTCGGTATCGAGCGATTCCGGAATCCGGAGATTGAGCCGATAATCCGTGGCTCCCCGCGCCCATCGCCAAAGACTGCCGGGGATTTGTTCCTGCAGGTCCGACACTCCGATTCGGCCTTTGATCTCGACCGAAGTCTCGGCCTTCTGTCCCGAGATGCGGATGACGGCGGGACGATCGAACGCCGAGGCTCGAATGGCATCGGCGCTCAAACCGGTTCGCGTAAAATGCAAGGGGCCGTTGATGTGCCCCAGTTCCAGCCCGGCATCCTCGACGCGGAGGGTCGCATTTTTGAATTCCGCTTTGCCTTCGACTTCGGTATCGCCCAGTTTTTGATCGAGCGGAATGGTCAGGTTCAGCGAAATATCCGTTTCGCCGGCGGTGCTCACGAACTTGCCGAGCCGTTCAGGGATATCCCGAAGGGGAGTGTGGGCGAGAAAATCCAGGGCATCCGGCACCGTCGCGCGAGCGGTTCCGCTCAGTTTGAGCCAAGGCGAAGACTTTAGGTCCTTGGTTTCGGCGTGCGCTTCCACAATCTGGCCCTGGCCGATTCGTCCTTTGGTCGAGCCGATTTCCATGCCGGGACCGTGGAATTGCACGCGGACGTCGGTTTGGGTCAGCGGCGGCCAGTCCGGATGAAAGCGAAGTTCGATGTTTTGCGCTTCGATCGAGGATTCGAATACGCCTTCGTTCCGATAAAACGGGAAATCGGCGATCGCGCCGTGAAACAGGAGATGGGCATTTCGGACTTGTCCGCCGATCAGCGCCTGCTCCAACCAACGCGAAGTTTGGGGGATTACGGCGAAAGGCAGGTAATTCTTGACGGCGGCCACGGTCGTTTCGCCGAGTTGCACGCGAAGATCGAGGAAGGGAGAGGCATTTGGGCTTTTCGGCAGGACGACTCCGAACCGGCCGCGTGCGGCGAGATCAGCGTTTTCGAGCGAAAGCGAACGGGATGAAATCGACCAATCCGTGTCGGTTTGCCGCCAGGACAGATCGGCCGTGGCCTTATTCAGATGAACCGGGCTCTTCAGTCCCAGCGCGGCCGGTTGGATATCCCCGTTTTCGACTGATACCGAGATCCGGCCGGTTTTGTCGGTACCGCAGAGTTTTCCGGTGAAGCCGGAAACGCCCGGAAGCGATTGCCAGGCATTCGAGCCGAAATCGTCGAATGTTCCGCACAGGGCTACGCGTTCGCCCAGCGATCTTCCGGGTGCGAAAAAGAAACTGGTATTCCGTACGGTGCCGCGCGGAGCCAAGTCCCTCAACATTCCGCCGGCTTTTTCGCCGAGCACCGGGAGAGCGTGCAAGACGGTGTTGATATCGCCCAATTCGAGGTACGACGCTGCGGCGCGTATGACGGCAGGCGTTCCGCCGGCGCGACGGGTGAGAGCGAAGGAAAGGCGGGTCTTGGGCCAGGTGTCGGTCAACGCCGGCCTGAAGCGATCGAGATCCAGTCGCCAGCCGTCGTTTTCCAGCTGCCACCTGAACCGGCTTTCCAGGGAGGCCAAAGCCAGCTGATTTTCGGTGTTTGAATCCCCATGGAAAACGAATAACGGCTTTGCGAGCTTGACGTCTCCCGTCACGGAATTCAGCGCGCCGTTCCAGTTTCCCCAAAGTCTGAAATCCGCTATTCCGGATTTCATGGCGAAACGCGGCGTCGATAAGGCGTCGGCTATCCGGGCCGTATCGATGCGCTTTCCTTCGAGGTAAAGCTTTCCGGACCACTCCTCGGCCCGGAAGAGATCGCCTTCCGCATTCAGGACAAGCCGGAATGCTTGGCCCAGACTTTGAGGCAAGATGATATCGGCACCGAGCTTATGTTTTCCGTTTTTGTTGGCAAGCCGGATATTCGCCCGTCCTAAGTGCAGAGACGGTTTGTTCCCTTGCAAATCCAGCCATTCCAGATCGCAGTCCAACAGTTCGAAGCGGCCGTCGCCCATGAGCCAGGCCGGCGGCTGGTCGCGCACGTGCAGACCTACGATGCCGATCGTGCCGTCTTGCCTGCGCCGGATCGAGAGTTTCGCTCCGATAATCTTCAGCCGGTCGAAGCTGGGTTGGCCGGTCAACAAGGTGCGAAGCGGATCGACGTCGACGCGGATTGCGGCGAATCGGATCGCCGGCTGGCCTTGCGAGTCCAGGATATGGAAGCCGTTCAGGGAAAACTCGGGATGGAAGCCATGCAGGCGGGCCGACAGTTCGTCGATTCGGACGGTTTCGCCGATCAGGAAACCGATTTCGGTTTCCAGGCGGCGGCGATACTCCGCCGCTCCGGGAAACAGCCAGAAGCGCAGGACAGTAACCGTCAGCGCCAATATGACAATGAAGCAAAGACCGAAATACAGCGCCGTTCGGTGGGTAAAACGAAGAATTCTTTTCAAAAGACGGCGCTACAGCAGGACGACATCGTATTGCTCCTGGGTATACTGCGTTTCGGCGCGGAACTTGATGCGAACCCCTAGGAATGTCTCCAGTTCCGACAAGGTGTCGGCTTCCTCGTCCAGCAGTCGCTCGACGACTTCGTTGGATGCCAGCACGAGGAGTTCCTGGACATTATATTGACGCACTTCGCGAATGACTTCGCGGAAAATCTCCATGCAGACCGTTTCCGGCGTTTTCAACACCCCGCGTCCGCTGCACGCCGGACAGGGCTCGCACAGGATGTGCTCGAGGCTCTCGCGGGTGCGCTTACGCGTCATTTCCACCAGCCCGAGCGAAGACACCTCGCTGATGGTGTTCTTGGCGTGGTCCTTTTCCAGGCTTTTTTCCAGCGCTTGCAGGACCTGCTGCTTGTGGTCCTCGTCCCGCATGTCGATGAAATCGATGATGATGATGCCGCCGAGATTGCGCAGCCGTAGCTGGCGCGCAATGGCTTGGGCCGCCTCCAGATTGGTCTTGAAGATGGTTTCTTCCAGGCTGCGTCCGCCGACGAAGGCGCCGGTGTTGACATCGATGGTCGTCATCGCCTCGGTCTGGTCGAACACCAGATGGCCGCCTGACTTGAGCATGACCCGGCGCTCCAGAGCCTTCTGTATTTCGTCCTCGACGCCGTAAAGATCGAACAAAGGCCGTTCGCCGGAATAATGCTCGACGAGGGGAGCCAGTTCCGGAACGAATTCCTTGGCGAACTTGACCAGGCGACCGTAGGTTTCGCGAGAATCGACCCGAATTTTCTCGACTCGGGCGCGGTGCAGATCGCGCAAGACCCGCATGCTGAGCGGCAGGTCCTCATGAAGCAAGGTTTTCGGCTTGACGGTCTTGATCCGCTGAGCGATGGAGTTCCACAGCTTAAGCAGGAACAGCATGTCGGTGCGGAGCGCGGTTTCTTCGATGCCCTCGGCGGCGGTGCGCGAGATGAATCCTCCGGTGGCGTGCTCCTTCTGAAAGGTTTCGATGACGGTGCGCAGCCGAATCCGTTCCTGAGCGCACTCGATGCGCTGCGATACGCCGCAGGTTCGGCTGTAAGGCATATAGACCTCGTACACCGACGGAATGGCGATTTCGGTGGTGAGCCGCGCGCCCTTGGCACCTATGGGGTCTTTGACGACTTGTACGACCAGTTCCTGCCCTTCGTGAAAAATCAGCTCGATCTGGTCGGTCGGTGTTTTCTCCCGATCGGTGGCTCCTAGATCCGATATGTGCAGGAATGCCGCCCGTTCCAGCCCGATGTCCACGAAAGCGGCCTGCATGCCGGGCAGCACTCGGCAGATCTTGCCCTTGTAGATGTTGCCGACCAGCCCGCGGCGGCGGGTTCGCTCGATCAAGACCTCTTGCAAGACGCCGTTTTCGACGATGGCTACGCGAGTCTCCCGCGGTGTGACGTTGATGAGTATTTCGTCGCTCATGCGCCGGCTAGGTGGCAGAAACGTTGAGGACCGAGATCCCGACACATTTCAACAGTTCCGCCGTCTCGAAAAGCGGCAAACCCATGACGCCCGAGTAGCTGCCGGACAGATGCCGAATGAAGACCGCACCCTTGCCCTGAATGGCGTAGGCGCCGGCTTTGTCGCGGGGTTCGCCGGTGGCCCAGTAAGCTTCGATTTCTTCCTGGCTCATTCGGCGAAAGCTCACGCTGCTGACACTCAGCGCTTCCCAATGCCGGTCGCCTTTCCGCAGCGAAACGGCGCTCAGGACCCGATGCTCCCTACCGGCCAGCTGCGAGAGCATGCGCGAAGCGTGCTCGAAATCTTGCGGCTTGCCCAAGATGTTCCCGTCCAATACGACCTCGGTATCCGCCGCCAATACCGGCAGCCTGCCGCCGCTGCTCTTCCATGTTTCGAGCGATTTTTCCGCCGCCACGCGCTGGACATAGGCTTCGGGGGACTCGTTCGGCTGCGGGTGTTCGTGAACTGCGGCCGGCATCACGTCATAGGCGATGCCGAGTTGATCGAGCAGTTCGCGGCGGCGGGGCGATGCCGACGCCAAAATAATCTGCGGACTTCGGGTGTCCATGCTATCGGTGATAAGGGTGATGCTGCAGAATGCTCCACGCCCGGTAGATCTGCTCGGCTACGATGATACGCACCACCGGGTGAGGAAAAGTCAACTTCGATAAGCTCCATCGTTGATTCGCGCGTTCCAGGCAAGCCGGAGAGAGTCCGTCCGGTCCTCCCACCAGAAGCGCCACGTCGCGTCCGCTTTCCAGCCAGCGCGCCAAAGCTGCGGCCAAGTCCGGCGTGCTCCACTCCTTTCCCGCCACATCGAGCGCGACTACATGCACATCGCGCGGCAATGCCGCCAGCATCCGCTCTCCTTCATCCTCGGTCAGTCGGACGATGTCGGCATTCTTCCCGCGTTTCGCCGGGGCGATTTCCTTCAGCGCCAGTTCGCACTCCCGGGGCAGGCGTTTGGCATACTCCGAATAAGCTTCCGTCACCCAATCCGGCATACGGTTACCGACGGCCACCAAATGAATCCGCATGTGACAGCGCGGGACAAAAAAACGAATTATAAGGCAATCGGCCTAATTTACCGACTGCGACAAATGGGGTGGCTGAAAGAAAAAGCACGTAGGATGTGCTGACCGAAGGGAAGCGCATCGGTTGCGAACGATTCGCTTCCTTGCGTCAGCGCATCCTACCGGCTCGCCATCGACGCGTTGCGAATCAAGCCAGTTGCAGCATCTTGTTCAGAGCCAGCTTGGCCCAGCGTGCGTCACCCTCGGGTACTTTGATGCGGTTGACGACGTGTCCTTCCACCAGGTTTTCCAGCACCCAGAGCAAGTGTTGCGGATCGGTTCGGAACATCGTCGAGCACATGCACACGGTCGGGGACATGAAATGAACTTCCTTGCCCTGCGGCTTGAGTTCCTCGGCCAGCCGATTGACCAGGTTGAGCTCGGTGCCCACCAGCCAGCGGGTGTTCGGCTCCGCCTCGCGTACGGTTTTCAGAATGTATTCGGTCGAGCCGATGTACTGGGCTTTCTGGCAGACTTCGAAAGAACACTCGGGATGGGCGATCACCCGTGTGTCCGGGTAACGCTCCAAAAAGCGGTCGATATGCTCGGGACGGAACATCTGATGCACCGAGCAGAAGCCCTTCCAGAGAATGATCCTCGCCCGGCGGATTTCGTCTTCGGTCAGGCCGCCCATGGGTTTGGCGAAATCCCAGGTCACCATCTCGTCGAGCGGAATGCCCATGCGATAGCCGGTGTTGCGTCCGAGGTGCTGGTCGGGAAAGAACAGCACTTTCTGCCGCTGGGCGAAGCTCCAGTCGAGAATCTTTTGGGCATTGCTGGAGGTGCAGACGATGCCGTTGTGCCGCCCGCAAAAGGCTTTCAGATCGGCCGCCGAATTGATGTAGGTCACCGGCGTCACGATTTCGTCGGGATCGAACAGTTGACCGAGTTCGCTCCAGCACCGCTCGACGGCGGCCAAGTTCGCCATGTCGGCCATCGAGCAGCCGGCCGCGAGGTCGGGGAGAATCGAGATTTGTTCGGGACGCGACAGGATATCCGCCACCTCCGCCATGAAATGCACGCCGCAGAACACGATGTACTGGGCACTGGACTTGGAGGCTTCGCGGGACAGCTTGAGGGAATCGCCGGTCAGGTCGGCGTGGCGGAACACCTCATCGCGCTGGTAATGATGGCCCAGAATCACGCAACGATCGCCGAGTTTTCGCTTCGCGGCGATGATTCGTTGCTCGCACTCGGCGTCATCCAATAGGGCAAATTGCTGTATGGCAAGAGCGGATACGGACATAATTCGGCGGTAACACGAGTGAAATATGGCAGTGTGGAGGCCGATAATAACACAGCAAAATAGTGCGTAATAGGTGTCGCGAACGGGATCGACGGTGTGGTCTTGTTGCGAATCAATCTGAGAAATGCGGACTGGCGTTTGGGATATTCCGACTCAGTTCCGCGGACGCAGTTGATTCAGGGGGGGCGCCGAATTGGCGGCGAAACGCGGTGGCGAAGTTGGCGGCACTGGTGAAACCGGCCCGGTGCGCAGCCTTGTTCACGCTAACGCTTTCGCGTTCCAGTGCGGTGCGTGCACCGTCCAGCTGAACCGCCCCGGTTTTCCCGGAGACAGTTAACGTTGAGTCAGGCCGCGATGACCGACCAGTTTCAGCTTCCGCCGCAGCAGGCCGGTCAGGGAATGGCGCCGCCATCTAATTCCGTCATCGTTGTTTCTGTGGAAGCCTCGCCAGTCTCGGCACCCGAGTTCATGGCGACGTTCCAGTCCCGCACCACGCGTTGCGCAAACGACCGCACTCCTTGATCGGCATCTCCGGCGAGTCGCTCGAATGCATCGATCACCGCACGATCGCGGAATCCCTGACTAGCGCCATGCTGCCATAAGTGGTGCGCTGCACGCTGACGGAACTCGGAGGTGCGGCCGGACGCTTGGGCGGTGGCGATCAGCGCTTCCGTAGCCCTGGGATCGTCAACGCCCTCCAGTACATCCAGCGCCTCCTCGTGCAATCGGCTATACGGCGATCGTAAGGCATCCAGGGCCCGTTCCACCGAAGCGGACAGTCGGCGCCTTTGAGCCTCTTCGAAAAGTTTCTGCTGGGCTTCGGGATCTCTTGCTTCGTCCGGATCGATCCCCGCGTACGATCCGGGCAGTGGGCGGAACTCGTCCAGGCTCTTAGGCTCGCCGGGAGCGGGTTTCGGCTCCGCGGCGATCAGCCGGAGCGTGTCCGCGCTGCCCGGATTTCCCAGGACTCGCGTCACCCAACGTCCTTGGTTGTCGGGATAAGCTACGAAGGAATAACCGTCGAGCAGTCGTCGCAGCGCCTCGGGCACGTCGAGGTCGGCGAACGTCACCGATACCTTTCGGCGGTCGGCTTCCGCCTCGCCGATGAGGAAGCGGATTCCGGCGGCGGCCCCGACTTCTTCCAGGCAACGCTGCAAGGTTTGATTTTCGCAGCGCAGGCTCAGGCGCTGATCGGTATAGCGCGCTTCGGGCTCAACCGTGGAAGTGGCCGGAAGCGCTTCGCCGCAAACTCCCGCCAACAGTGCGACGGCTCCTAAAATGGTTTTCCGGTGGATCATGATCACAAGACCTCGTTCGGTGTGGGTTCGCCCGTTACTTTCGCCATGCCCCGCCGGGCACGACGGCGCTTTTACCTTGAAAGCAACCGGGATGCCATCGCCTCGAAGACTGGACACACGAGCGCCGAATTCCCGCACTCGGGAAGCTCGCCAGGCAGGGTGACGCGCTTCGGATTGGGTTCCCCCTCGGTCGCCCCCCTCAAATCAGCGCCATTTTTACGCCATATCGTTTTGTGTACGAAATATCGTAATTCCTCGACGGATTACGATCGGCTCGCTGCCCCATGCTCTTAGGCATAACCCAGTCAATTCAGTCGCTTACATGAGGAGGCGAGTGTTGGCCCGCGGTTTGCGCCAGTACGCATCGTCACCGTACCCGAAAAGAAATCTCTTTACATACATTCAGGAGACGAGCCGTGAACACTCTTAAAACACTGACCGCCTGGTTCCTTACCGCAGCCACCGCCCTGGGAAGCACGGTTTCCCTGGCCATCGACAACTCCGCCTATTCGCACGACGCCGACAACGGCGCCCGCAATCCGCAGTGGATGAGTTCGCTGCCCGATAGCCGCAAGTTCAGCGAACTATCCGTGCCGGGAACCCACGACACCATGGCGTTGTACGGCGGCGACTATGCTCAGGCGCAATCCATGTCGCTCGCGAAACAACTCGATGCGGGCATCCGGGCACTGGATATCCGCTGCCGCCATTACGAAAACACTTTCCAGATCTATCACGGCTTCGTGTACCAGTTTGCGAGCTTCGAGACCGTGCTGGACGCCGTGCAGCAGTTCCTGAATCAAAACCCCCGGGAAACCGTTTACATGTATATCCAGTCAGAAACCACAGACATCACGCCGGCCAAGGGAAACACCCGGTCCTTCGCCGAAACCTTCGACGACTACAAGTCCCGGTATCCCGGTCTGTTCTGGGAGTATACCGGCGAGAATCCGACCCTGGGCGAAACCCGAGGCAAGGTCGTCGTCATTCAGAATTTCTATCACTCGCCCGCAGTGGGTCTCGATTACGACCGCTTCGTCAAGCGGGATAACGATTGGAAAGTCAGCACCAACTGGAAACTCTACGACAAATGGACCTCGGTCAAATCCCAGCTCCAACTGGCCGCGACGGCGTCGACCGATACGGTTTTTTCCATCGGCTTGAACGGCGCCGAAATCGCTTTTCCCTACTTCGTCGCCAGCGGCCATAGCTCGCCGGGCACCAACGCGCCCCAACTGATGACCGGCCTGACCACGCCGGGCTGGAAGGACTGGTATCCGGATTTTCCGCGGGTCAACTGCGTGTTGGGCATCTGCTCCATCGCCTTTCTGGGCACCAACCAGTTGACCAACCTTTGGCTTCTGACGCAGCGGATGACGGTGGACCTGCTCAACATGGACCCGAGAAACAAAGACCGGGAGCGCATCCCCTATCCCCGCGTCGGCCTCATCTGGGCCGATTTTCCCGGTAGAAGCTTGATCGAGAACATCATCGCGCTGAATCGCAGGTAGTCTCGAGCGGTGGAGCACATGAAGGGGTGGCAAGATGAGGAGGCATTGCCACCCCTCTTATTATCTTGGCACACCGTGAAAAGCATCGCTCATGCTGAAACTGGAAATAAAATGGGGTACATCGTTCCGCTTGGAATCCATTCCATTGCGCAATGCTGTCTGAGGCGGTTCGAAAAAGCATGACCGTTTCACGCGGAGACTTTTTTCAGACCTGGAAATAAGCCGAGCTGCACGAGAACTACGCATACTCGGCATCGCACGAGCCCGCCGTCCGCGAATTGAGATGCCTGCCGGCATCCTCTATTCTTAGCGACTTTAATAAAATTGGCCGATTCGTGCTCAATAAGACGATAACCGGCGGGCGGAGATGTGAACCTAATCCAGCAATTGTTATTGACGGTCGGCCTGGGTTTGATGGCTGTTTCGGTTAAGGGAAGCGATCTGGGCCTGAGCGACGAACCTTTATTAAAAGAATTTCATTTGGCGGATTTCGACGGTAAGGCGGACGAAGCCGCCTTATTGAGCGATTGGAAGATCATAGTGGAGCGACAACCGGCCAGCATGGCGTTTCGGCTGGGCGAAGACCGAACGAACGGTGTTTCGGGGAGGTCCCTCCAGGTGAGATACGCCTTGCCGCCAAAGACCGATTCGGTGGATCTCCCGGAAACCAGCGGCGAGTTCAGCGCGTCGCTGAATTTGAACTCGCTGGATGCGGCGGACTACGATCATTTGAGGTTCTGGGTCAAGGGAGATCCGGCCGAGGGTTTCAACCCCGAGTTCGAGGTGCAGTTTCGCCGTCCGGAACCGGCAGGGAGCGGGATGAAGGAAGTCGGCAGCTTTATGGTGAGCGGTATTACCGATCAATGGAAACAGGTCGTCGTGCCTTTGAATTACATGATCGGCATCAAGGACTGGAGCCAATTGTCTTCCTTCGTCATTACTTTTTCGCCGCGCGAGATGCGCGTCCATAATGGGGCCTATTGGATCGACGATATCGCGCTGATCAAAACCGGCAAACCGGGGCCCGGCACCGGCGATCTGGTCATCGCCGAAAAGAAGAAAGCCTGGGAAGACGCTTTAGGCGGCGAAGCGGCGGCGCGTCCCAAACTGCGGGAGCGACTGGCCGGCTGGCCCGCTACGCCCTTGATCGACGGCAAAACCCTGCCTGCCGACGAGCGGGAATTTCTCCGCCGCATCGCGCAGGATACCTGGCGCGGCCTCGACGCTTTGACCGACAAGCTGCACGGTTTGCCGCTGGATCGCGTGCATTTCGGCAACGGCTCCGTCGATCTCTCGGTTTCGAAAATCGGCGATTACACTAGCGTCACCAATATCGGTTTTCATTTTCTAGCGGTGGTTGCCGCTCACGAGCTCGGATTCATTACCCGCGAGCAGGCGCTGGAACGGCTCGCGGCGACGCTCGCGACCTTGGAAGTTCTGGAAACCTATCGGGGCTTTTATTTCAATTACTACAACACCACGACACTGGAGCGTACCAGCAATTTCGTCTCGTTCGTGGATTCGTCCTGGCTGACGGCGGGTCTCGTCGTTGCGCGGCAGACGTTTCCGGAGTTCGCTGCCCGTTGCACGCGGCTGATCGAAAACGGCAACTACCGTTTTTTTTACGATCCCGACCATAAGCTCATGTCCCACGGGTATTATGTGAACATGGCCTTGCGGTCGACCTTCCATTACGGGGTGTTTTACGCCGAATCCCGCATCGGAAGCTTGATCGCCATCGGCAAGGGCGATGTTCCCGAGGAACACTGGTTCAGGATGGCGCGCACCCTGCCGGCGGAATTCGATTGGCAGTCGCTTACGCCTCTGGAGCGCACGGAGAAGAGCGTGAACGGTTTTCGCTGGATCGGCGGCTATTACCAATGGCGGGATTACCGCTATGTGCCTTCGTGGGGAGGCAGTTTGTTCGAGGCGCTGATGCCGGCGCTGGTGCTGGATGAAGCGCAGCACGCACCGGGCAGCCTCGGCTACAACGGCAAAGTGCATACCGACATACAGCGGGCATACGCGCTGGAGTCGCTCGGTTATCCGGTCTGGGGCATGTCGCCCAGTTCTACTCCGGGCGCGGACCGTTATTCGGAGTACGGGGTAAAGTTTCTCGGTGCGGCGGGCTACGGCGAGGGCGTGGTAACGCCTCATGCGGCGGCCCTGGCCCTGCTCACCGAACCCTCCGAAGCGGCGGTCAATTTGCGGAAACTGATCGAACTTTATCCCATTTACGGCGATTTCGGATTCTACGACGCGGTGAATCCGGTGACGGGCGAAGTGGCGTACAACTATCTGTGCCTGAATCAGGCGATGATTCTCGTGGCTCTGGCGGACCATCTCGCCGACCATGCGGTGCAGAAGCGCTTCGCGGCCGATCCGATCGTACAACGGGCCTTGCCCCTGATCGGCTTCGAGAAGTTCGTCGATCAGGCGCCTTGACCGTGGCATCGACAGCGAAGCTTATCCGCACCTTCGATCGCGGCGCAGCGCGCCGAAACGTCCATCATCCACTTTAGGCCTGTCGAGGATGGCCAGCGTCGAATTCGAGCACGTCGATAAAACCTATCCGAATGGCCATCGGGCCATTTCCGACCTGAGTCTCCGCATCGAGGACGGCGAGCTGATGGTTTTCGTCGGTCCCTCGGGTTGCGGCAAATCCACCCTGCTGAGACTGCTCGCGGGACTCGAGGAGATCACCGGGGGAATCATAAGAATCGGCGACCGCGTGGCGAACGAGCTCAGTCCGCAGCAGCGGAATATCGCCATGGTGTTCCAGGATTATGCCTTGTACCCGACCATGACTGTGCGCGGCAATCTCGAATTTCCCTTGAAGATGCGGAAGCTCTCCAAGGAGGAAATCAGACGGCGGGTAGGCTGGGCCGCGGACATGCTCGGATTGGGGGATGTCATGGACCGCCTGCCCAAGCAGCTTTCCGGCGGCCAGCGTCAGCGTGTCGCCATGGGGCGGGCGCTGGTGCGGGAGCCGACGGTGTTCTTGCTCGACGAACCGCTATCGAATCTCGATGCGAAGCTGCGCACTCAGGTTCGGGCGGAAATCGGCGATCTGCAGCGGCGCACGGGCGCAACCATGATCTATGTCACTCACGACCAGGTGGAGGCCATGACCTTGGGGCAGCGTATCGCCGTGCTGGATCAAGGCCGCATTCAGCAGGTGGCCAATCCCAAGGAACTGTATGAGCATCCGGCGAATGCCTTCGTCGCGGGATTTATCGGCAACCCGCCGATGAATTTGTTTACCGCGGAATTGCGAAAGGACTTAGACGGACGCTTGCAACTCTTGGTCAACGGACAAGCCCTCCTGGTGTTGCCCGACAAGTGCGCGGCAAGCCTTCGCGACCGCGGCTTGCCGGTAACCGCGGGTTTTCGCCCGGAAGCCGTGCGTTTGTCGGAAGAGGGCGGAAACGGCTTTCCGGCCGTAGTCGTCAACGCGGAATACCTGGGCCACGAGACTTTGCTTCACTTTCGTCCCGGACGCGCCAGCGATCAACTGTCGGATGCGCCGGTCTGGACGGCAAGACTGCCCGGATTGCATCTCTTCTCCAAGGATGAGGCCGTTCGCTTGACGGTATCGCCGGATCAAATTTACTTGTTCGATTAGCTGAACGAACGGGATAAGCGCCTGTCGGATATTTATTCGCCGCCGGCTTTATCTATAAAGTAGCTGCCACGCCTAAGCCGGGGTAGTCATGATCGACTGGAAACAACCGGCATTTTTTCTTGAACTGCTGGTCATTCTGACCAGTTCGCTGGTCAGTGTCGTCGTTTTTCGGCGTTTCCGCATTCCGGACATTCTGGCTTATCTATTCGCCGGCGCCGTGATTGGGCCTTATGCGCTGGGCCTGGTGAAAGACGACGCGAATATCCGTCTCTTCTCCGATCTGGGCGTCACCTTCCTGCTATTCGATCTGGGGCTCGAATTCTCCCTGCCCAGGCTGCTCGCTCTGCGCCGGTCGGTGTTCGGCTTGGGGGTATTGCAACTGACCCTTACGATCGCCGTAATGTCCGGCGTCCTGATCTGGTTCGGCGGTTATTCGTCCGCCGCCTCTCTGGTGATCGCCGGTGCGCTGACGGTGTCGTCGACCGCGATCATCGTGCGGGAATTAAATGAGCTGAGACTCATCAATCGGCACCACGCCCAGCTGTCCATAAGCGTTTCGATTCTTCAGGATCTCGCCGCCGTAATTCTTTTGATACTCATTCCGGCGCTCGCCGTTACCCCCGATCAACCGGTTTACCGGCAAATCGCGTGGACTCTCGGATCGAGTCTGCTCTTGGGAGGTTTTCTTCTCGGCGTGGCGCGATGGGTGTTGCCGCACGTTTTCTATGAGATCACCAAGATTCAATCCGAAGAAATCTTCGTGCTGACGACTCTGGTAATCGTATTGCTCTCCGGTTGGCTGATGAGTGCCTTTGGCCTATCGATGGCGCTCGGCGCCTTCATCATCGGGGTCATGCTGGGCGAGAGCGAATTCCGCCATCAGGTCGAGATGAGCATACGGCCGTTCCGCGATATCTTGATGGGACTGTTTTTCGCGAGTCTCGGCATGAAGCTCGACATCGGGCTGTTGAGCGGCGAGTGGTCCATGCTCCTGATCGGTACCGCCTTGGTGGTACTGGGCAAATGGGCCATCACAGTCGCATCGGCTCTGATCGTCGGCGAATCCTTCCCCACCGCCTGCAAGGCCGGGCTGCTGTTGGCTCAGGTGAGCGAGTTCGGTTTCGCCCTGATCGCCTTGGCCACCGAAGTGGGCATACTCGCCACGGACACCAGTTCACGGGTGCTTTTGATTGCCTGGGCCACTATGGTTTTGAGTCCCGTGCTGATCCGCTACAACTTCGAAATCAGCGAAGCTCTGGCCGGAATGGCAGGGCAGCGGTTCTCGGCGCGCGACAGAGAGAGTGAGCATGTCCCGCCGGATTTGAGCGATCACGTGATCCTTGCCGGTTATGGTAGGGTCGGGCAAATGATCGGGAGATTTTTGCGGACCAACCAGATTCCGTTTATCGCGATGGATATCGACAGCGAGCAGGTCAAAAAAGGGCGTAAGGACGGCGAGTTGGTGATTTACGGGAGTTGCGAGCGGATCGAGCTGCTCGAGCGTTGCCACATCGCCCGCGCGCGCCTGGCGATCCTAACCTTCAAATCGCTTAAGGAAGCCCAGCGAGCGGTTTCGAAAATACGCTCGTCGGGCTATGCGCTGCCCATCATCGTCAGGACCCAGCACCACAGCGATTACACCGGCTTGATCATGGCCGGCGCCAATCACGTGGTGCCCGAGATGTTCGAGGCCAGCCTGCTGATTGCGGCGGAAGTTCTGACCATGCTCGGTTTTTCAAAAGGCGAGGTCGAGGAGCAAATCGACGCCGAGCGGAAGCGCCATAGGCATTTGAGGTGGACTAGTAGGCTCGGATGACGAAGGATCCCGCCATTTCCGCGAAAATGCCCGTTTTCGTTTCCCAACCCAACTTACATGTTGGGTTCACGACGCGCTCCGGAGGGAAAGAAGGCATTATCTTTCTCGACCATTTTGTGTGACGTGGTCCGGAAGTCCGCTGACGCCGGTTTTAAAAGCGTAGGACGCTAACGATTGGCGATGCCGTGCGGTACGTGGCCGGTGGCGACGTGGAGGCAGGCGGATTCGCAATGGCCTTTTTGGTCGTCGAAAAAAATGTCCGCGCCGAACGCCCGCAGAAACGGGCCTTTATCCATCCCGCCCAGAAACAGCGCTTCGTCGATGCGGATGTTCCAGGCGCGCAAGGTACGGACCACCCGTTCGTGGGCGGGAGCCGCGCGGGCCGTTACGAGAGCGGTCCGGATCGGCGACTGGTCCGGGCCGAACAGGGTCTGAATTTGGTGGAGCGCGGCCAGAAAGGCTTTGAACGGGCCGCCGGAGAGCGGATTTCGCGCCTCGGTAATTTCATTTTCAGTAAACGCTTGCAGCCCGTCGGAGCGATAGATACGCTCCGATTCGTCGGAAAACAGCACGGCATCGCCGTCGAAAGCGATCCTCAGTTGCTCGGATTCGTTCGCGGACTTGCTGGCCGACATGATGGTCGCCGCCGCGTATCCGGCATCCAAGGCCTTGGCCACGTCCTCCGCGTTCGCGGAGAGAAACAGGTGCGCGCCGAAAGCCGCGATGTAATTGAAAGGCGATTGGCCGCTGGTGAATGCCGCGCGACAGATATCGAGCTCATGATGCCGAATCGAGTTGAAAACCCTAAGTCCGGTATCCGCGCTATTGCGCGACAGCAGGATGACCTCGACCATCGGGGCGGCCAATACCCGGTTCAGCGCCAGGAGTTTCTTGACCAGCGAAAAAGCCACGCCCGGCGCCAAGACGCTGTCTTCGTGCTCGACCTGGTACCGGCAGAAGGCTTCTTTGCCGTCCTGTTCGAAAATAGCGTGGGATTCGTCCAAGTCGAATAGTGCTCTGGACGAGATGGCCACGACCAGTTTCTTATCCTGTTTGGTAAGCTTGGCTGTCAAATCTGGAAGGCTGGTCACGTCGCGAAAAAATCCATAGAAAAATAATTCGTAACGTCAATGCGGGCACTAATAGCAATCTGAGGGGTCTTAGCTGCTGTTTTGCGGTCTGTTGCTTCGCCCAGCCGAGGGAGCTTCGAAAAGCCGTTTGGTTAAGCGATCAATATATACATTTTTTTTCTGCTGCCGCAAAATCTGTCCTCCTTTTATGAACGTGCCAAAATTATTCAATTGTCAATTTACCTAAGACTATAACAAAGCGTCAGCCATGAAAGATTTATTGCGTAGCAAGTATTCACTTCTTTTCTTATTCCTCTTCATCATCCTGCTTTATGTCCTTTTGGACAAAGCAGTGCTTCCTTTCGTGATGAAAGTGGTCGAATCGGATGTGTTCTTTGAGCAAGAAACGGAAGAAGAACAGTTGGGTAACGTCAAAAATGAACGTACCGACTTCGCGCTGATGCACTGCAAAAATTCGATGAAAGAAGAGGGTATGTTGCCTGAAAATGCCGACTTTCTCGACGCCAAGTACGATGCGTGGGCCTTGGGCAATCGAACCTACATCATTCGTTCAGGCATCAGGGTGGTCGATCCCGAGAAGGGACAGATGGAGAGGAAGTTTGCTTGCAAAATCCGTTTGGTCGAGAACGACCCGACGGATTTCAAGAATTGGTCGATTCTGGGTATCGATTTCCACTCGGAAGACGAGGAGGAATAAGTACCCGGCCGGGGTTTCCGGAAAATCCGTAGTGGCGGATTAAAGATCCGGCGGAAAAACGCCGGATCTTTAATCCGGATCTGAGTAGCCCGTCGGCGTCGGCATTAACCCGGCGGCCAGCTCATCGGGCGTCCGCCGAGAACGTGGAGGTGGAGGTGGTAGACCTCTTGGCCGGAATCCCCTCGGCAATTGATGACCGTGCGGTAGCCCGATTCCGCGATGCCTTCGGATCGGGCGACTTTCCTGGCCGCTTGCAGTAGCTCGGAAGCCAATACCGAGTCGGCCTCGGGCAGATCGTCGAGAGTCGGGATGTGCCGCTTCGGTATGACCAGCACATGAACCGGCGCACGCGGCCGAATATCCCGAAACGCCAGCACGTGATCGTTCTCGTATACCACCGCAGGCTTGATGTCGCCGGCGACCATCTTGCAAAACAGACAATCCGTCATCGTTTCCTCCGCTGGGTCTAACCTAGAAACGGGAATAGTAAGGCTGGACAGTCGGAATCCCTAGGGCTTTTCTACACCATCAAAGCGGTCAACTGCCGTCTCGAGGTTCAAAAGTCTTTGCGGCCGTCGAACGCATGTGCCAAGGTGGCGCCGTCGACGTATTCCAGTTCGCCGCCGAAGGGTACGCCGTAGGCTATGCGGGTCGTCCGAACTCCGTTCTTCCTCGCCATCTCGCTGATGTAGTGAGCTGTGGCTTCTCCTTCCACCGTGGTATTGGTGGCTAGGATGATTTCCGCGACTTCGCCCGACCTCAACCGCTGTTCCAACAAATCGAGGCACAACTCCTCCGGGCCGATGCCATCCAGCGGAGAAAGCCTTCCGTTGAGCACGAAAAAGAGCCCCTTGAATCCGGTTGCCTGACTGATTGCATAAACCTCGGCAGGCGTTTCTACGATGCACAACTGCGTTCTGTCGCGATTGGGACTGGCGCAGATATTACACAGTTCGCCTTCGGTCAAGGTGCGGCATAGCGCGCAATGTCCGATTTTTTCGAGAGCGGAAAGCAGGGATTCGGCGAGACTCCGCGCGCCTTGCCGGTCGCGCTGAAGAAGATAGAACGTCATCCGCTGGGCCGATTTCGGACCCACGCCCGGCAGGCAGCGCAGGGCTTGCATCAATTGGGACAAGGCCCCGGTCTTTGGCATTGGCGATAGAGCGGTCGAATGTTAGGGCAGGACTCGTTCAAAACGGAAGTTTGAATCCGGCGGGCAGCTCGATACCGCCGGTTAAAGCCGACATTTTTTCCTGTTTGAGGCGATTGACCCGGTTTACCGCGTCATTTACGGCGGCGGCGACCAAGTCTTCCAACATGTCGCGATCGTCTCTTACCAGACTTTCGTCGATGCTGACCTTTTTCACTTCCTTTTTGCCGTTCATGACGACCTTGACCAGTCCGCCGCCCGATTCGCCTTGAACTTCCAAAGCGGCTAATTCCTCCTGGGCCTTCTGCAGGTTTTCCTGCATCTTCTGCGCCTGCTGCATGAGATTGGCGAGCGGGTTTTTCATGGGATTCTCCGTCAGTCAATGGGTTTGGTGGAACCTGGGATGATACGGGCGTCGAAACGCTCTTTCAGTGCCCTGATGTTCTCGTCTTGCTCTATTTCGATTTCCGCGGTCCGCTGGCGTTCCTCTTTTTCGCGTTGAATCAGCGAAGCAGGCGTTTCCCGTCCGGGCGCCTCGATTTTGATCGTCAGTTTCAAAGGACTTCGGAAATAATCCCTCAGAGCCTTTTCCAGGTTGGCCTCCACCCGGCTGACGCGGAGGTGAGCATGTTGTGGATCGAGCACCAGGATACAGGATTTTTCGTCCAGGTCTTGCAATACGCAATTGTTCGCCAGTTCGCGAGTCAGTCCGGCGACGCCCATCGCCTGGATCAGTCCGTGCCAGTCATGGCTCGATCCGATTCGAGACGCGGGCGGCGCAGGAGCTGTTCCGATCTCGGTCTTAATCGGTTCGGGAGCAGGCTCGGCTTCGACCTGAGTCGGCATGGAGACGGGGCTAGCGTCGAGCGGACGAGCAATTTTCGGCGGATCGGTTTTTCGTGGGGGAGCCGCGTCGACGGCACTCCGCAGGTCCGCAGATTTCGTCGCCGGACGAAAGGCCAGCATGCGCAGCATCACCATTTCGAAACCCGAGCGCGGATCGGGGGCGAGCGGCAAGTCCCGCTGTCCGATCAAGCCGATCTGATAAAACAGCTGCAAATCCTCTGCGCCGATCCGTTGTGCGAGATTCAAAATCAGGTCGGCGTCGTCCTCCCGCTTGATCGCCTCGGGAATCCATTGGGCGAGCGATGCATGGTGCAGGATGATCAGGATTTGTTGCAGCACGTCGGCGAAATTCGGCGTGTGCTCCGCCATCTGCTCGATGTGCCGGAGCAAGGTTGCGGCATCGCCTTCGGCCAGTGCCGAAAGAAGCTCGAAGACCGGATGCCTCGCCACGGTGCCCAGCATCAGGCTGACTTCGGCTTCCCTGAGCCGGCCGCCGCCGTGGACGATTGCCTGATCGAGAAGACTCAGCCCGTCGCGCATGGAGCCTTCCGCGGCACGGGCTAGCAGCTTCACGGCGGCGGCCTCGTATTCGATGCTCTCGCGCCTTAGGATTTCTTCCATCTGGGCGCGAATCTGATCCGGCGTCAGCCGCTTCAAATTGAATTGCAGGCATCGCGACAGCACCGTGACCGGAATTTTCTGCGGATCGGTCGTGGCCAGCAGGAATTTGATGTGGGGCGGCGGTTCTTCAAGCGTTTTGAGCAGGGCATTGAAGCTATGCCCCGAAAGCATGTGCACTTCGTCGATCAAGTAGACCTTGTACCGCCCCTGGTTGGGGGCGTACTGCACGTTTTCGAGCAGGTCGCGGGTATCTTCGACTTTGGTGCGCGAAGCGGCATCCACTTCGATCAAATCGACGAAGCGGCCTTCGTCCACTTCGCGGCAGATCACGCACTCGCCGCACGGGTCGTAAGTTTTTCGATCCTCGCAATTGAGCGCCTTGGCCAGGATTCGAGCGATGGTGGTTTTGCCGACGCCGCGGGTGCCGGTGAAGAGATAGGCATGGTGCATACGGTCGAATTCGAGCGCGTGGGTCAACGCTCGGACCACATGCTCCTGGCCTACGATTTCGCTAAAAGTGCGGGGTCGCCATTTCCGGGCTAGGGCCTGATACGGCATTCTGGGTTTGTGCACGCTATCGACCGGGATGAATGAATTAGGGCGGCAAGCCGCGCCAGCCGCACCTCGGCACACGAATCCGCTGCTACCGCTGCTCCCTTCCGGGCCTGACGGGGTTTACAGCGTATCGTTGCGAGGGGACCGACGCGACTCGCCATTGAACTCGAAGACCCGGCCATGTCCTATGGCGGGGCTGAAGAGAACGTATTATCGTCGATTAAGAGTCCGGCTTCAAGGCTATATAACGTTTGTCTCAAGCGGTCTTCCGGCGTAGGTGTCTCCGTTTGTGACGAACAGACGACAGCAGCGACAGCAGAATGAACCCCATCCCGGTCAGTCCGGTTATCACTTCGGACACTTCGACGACCATGCTGGCCAGCATCAGGAGGGCCAGCGCGCCTATGGCGTAGTGGGCGCCGTGTTCGAGGAACAGGTATTCGTCCAGGGTGCGCTTGTGAACCAGGAAAACCGTGAGGCTGCGCACGAACATCGCGCCTATGGTCAGGCCCAGCATGATGATCACGACGTCCTTGGATAATGCGAAAGCGCCGATGACGCCGTCGAAAGAGAAAGACAGATCGAGTATTTCCAGATAAAGAAAGGACATGAAGCCGGCTTTGTGTGCCGTGTGTTCGGCGGCTTTCGGGGTTTCGAAAAGGGCGGACAGACTTTTTACCAGGACGAATAGGATGACGCCGGCCAATCCGGCGATCAGGGCGTCCAGGCGCTCTTCGTGCGGCAGATAGTGTTGAGCGGTCAAAAGAGCCGTGAGCGCGGTGATGACCTCGATCGATTCCAGTTTGCCCAGGCGCGACAAGCGGCGTTCGACCCAGCCCAGCCAGTGCAGCGTTCTTTCCGATTCGAACAGAAAGCTGAAAAACACGAGCAGCAGGTACATGCCGCCGAACGCGGAAATCTGTATGTGCGCGGACGTGATGTGACGGGCGTACTCGTCGCTTTCTCGGAAAGCCATGATCACCACATCCTGTAGGCTGTGCCCGGTGATGACGGCGACGATCAGGATGGGCAGGAGAAAACGGGCCCCGAATACGGCGATAACCATGCCCCAGGTGAGAAAACGCCTCTGCCAGCGCGGGGTCATTTTTTTCAGTACCGAGGCGTTGACCACGGCATTGTCGAACGAAAGGCTGACCTCCATCACGCTCAAAATGCCCGCCAGGAAGAGACCGGCCAGTCCGGCCCAGTAGTAAGCGGTCGATAAGCCGATCAGCAAAATCAAGAACGAAAACAAGAAATACCGCACAAAAAACTCCGCATTAAATAAAAGTACGGCCATGAGGGTCGGTAACCGTTCTTTCCGCCAAGAGCCGCCGTCCAGGCGAAAGCGGTCAGTCCCAGGCGAAAGCGGTCAGTCGAACTAAGCGGCAAGTTGCTCCAGCAATTGGCCGATGAAAACGACCTTACTCTCGGGAGTATCGAAGCGGGCAAAAAATTTCAGTTTATCCGGGCCGTCCAGTTTGTAGGTTTGCGGTTGGGCTTGGATCAGACGAATCACCTGGGCCGGATCGACGGCCGGATTCGGATTGAATAATAGCCGGCCGTTTCCGGAGCCCGCTTCGATCTTGTGGACCCCGAGGGCTTCCGCTCTCAGTTTGAGTTCGGTGATCGCGAACAAGTTCTTGGTCTGCGGAGGCAGGAGTCCGAACCGGTCGATCATTTCCACCTGCAGCTTGCGCAAATCCTCTTCGTTCTTGGCATTGGCGATGCGCTTGTAGAGCACGAGACGGGTGTGAACGTCCGGCAGATAAGTGTCGGGAATGAGGGCTGGACACTGGAGGTCGATCTCGGGGCCGGCCTCGTGGGGAAGCATGTCGAGATCCAGCGATTTGCCCGATTTGAGTGCCGCCACAGCCCGTTCCAGCAACTCGGTATACAGGCTGAGACCGATTTCTTGAATCTGGCCGCTTTGTTCATCGCCCAACAACTCGCCGGCGCCGCGGATTTCGAGGTCATGGGAAGATAGCATGAACCCTGCTCCGAGTTCGCCCGTGGCCTCGATCGCCTCGAGCCGCTTGACCGCGTCGGCGGTCATCAAGGATTTCGGCGGTACCACCAGATAAGCGTAAGCGCGATGATGCGAGCGGCCGACCCGCCCTCGAATCTGGTGCAGCTGGGCGAGTCCCAGCAAATCGGCGCGGTGGATGATGATGGTGTTTGCCGTCGGAACGTCGATACCGCTTTCGATGATGGTGGTGCAAAGCAGTACGTTGAAACGCTGATGGTAAAAATCCAGCATGATCCGCTCCAGTTCCCGCTCCGCCATCTGCCCATGAGCGGTGCGGACACGGGCGACCGGCACCAGCTTCTCCAAGTCCCGCGCCGTTTTTTCCATGGTTTCGATCTTGTTGTGCAGGAAATAAACCTGCCCGCCGCGTTTGATTTCTCGGAGTATTGCTTCCTGAATCAGGGCATCGTCCCATTCGCTGACGAAGGTCTTGATGGCGTGCCGGTTGGGCGGCGGAGTGGCGATGATGGAAATATCCCGGAGCCCGGACATCGCCATATTGAGCGTGCGCGGAATCGGCGTCGCGGTCAGGGTGAGAAAATCCAGTTCGCTGCGGAGTTTCTTGAAATGCTCTTTCTGGGCGACGCCGAACCGGTGCTCCTCGTCGACGATCACCAGTCCCAGGTTCTTGAAGCGGACATCCTTTTGCAGAATCTTGTGGGTGCCGATGAGGATATCTATCGTGCCCTTCTCCAAGTCTTCGAGGAGCTGCTCCTGCTGTTTTTTGCCGACGAAGCGTGAAACCACCTCGACCCGAATCGGCCAGTCGGCAAAGCGGTCCCGGAAATTCTGAAAATGCTGCTGCGCCAATAGGGTCGTGGGCACCAGAACCGCCACCTGTCTGCCGTTTTGCGCCGCGATGAAAGCCGCTCGCATGGCTACTTCGGTCTTGCCGAAGCCGACATCGCCGCAGATGACTCTATCCATGGGGAGGGGCGCGGCCATGTCCTTGACGACGTCGAGGATGGCGTTCTCCTGATCGGGCGTTTCCTCGAAGGGAAAGCCGGCGGCGAAAGCGGCGTATTCCTCGGTCACCGTTTTATAGGCGTGTCCCTCCTTGGCCGCTCGCTTGGCGTAAATATTCAGCAGTTCCGCCGCGATATCCCTTACCCTCTCGAGTGCCTTGCGCCTGGCCTTTTGCCACTGTTCCCCGCCCAGTTTGTGCAGGGGGGCGGTGTCAGGGCTGGCGCCGCTGTACCGGCTGATCAGGTGCAAAGAGGAAACCGGGACGTACAGCTTGTCGTTGTTTGCATACTCCAGTGCGAGGAACTCGGTTTCGATCCCGCCTACTGTCAGCTTGGTCAGGCCGAGATAGCGGCCGACGCCGTGATCCTGATGCACGACCGGTGAGCCGATATCCAGTTCCTCCAGGTTACGGAAGATCTGTTCGAGGTTGCGATCGGCTGCGGTCCGGCGCCGTCTCCGTTGTTGAACCCTTTCTCCGGAAAGCTGAGTTTCGGTAATGATGGCCAACGGCGGATCGGTAAGCCAGAGGCCGTGGTCCATCGGCGCGACGACCAGGCAGGGGCTTTTCTCGGCGGCGAGAAATCCTTGCCAGTTTTCGACGACTTGCGGCTTTATGGCGTATTTCGCCAGGGTATCCAGCAGTGCTTCCCGATGACCCGCGGTTTCCGCGACGAACAAAATCCTGCCAGCCTTCTCGCTTAGGAAAGAGGACAATGCGACAGCCGGCTGCTTCAATTTCGGGTCTATCGCGACAGGGGGAAGCGGCCGGCAATCGTAGTCGACCGAATCGAATTTTTCGGTAGGACGCGCGGGAGAGGACGCAATCCAGATTCTGGGATGGACGGCAAGCCGTTCGGCCAGAATGCTGGGCGTCAGAAACAGCGATTCCGGCGGGAGTGGAGGGCGGTCGATATGCCCCGACCGGTGATCGTGCCGCTTTTCGACCTCTCGAAAGAAAACCTCGGCGGCATCGTCGATGGCACGGTGTAGAACGACCGCGGCCGTTTTCGGCAGATAGTCGAACAAGGTTTCGGTTTGGTCCACGAACAGCGGCAGATAGTACTCGATGCCGCCCGACGCGATGCCTTTGCTGACGTCCTGATACAAAGGATTGTTGATGGACGCCTCGGAAAAATGCGTTCGGAATGCCCGTCTAAACCGTTTGATCGCTTCCTCGTCGAAAGGAAACTCGCGAGCGGGAAATAAGCTGATTTCTCTGACTTTCTCCAGGGAACGTTGAGTCTCGGTATCGAAAGTCCTGATCGATTCCACTTCATCGTCGAAAAGCTCGATACGATACGGGACGGTACTGCCCATAGGGAAAAGATCGATGATCGATCCCCGTACCGCAAATTCCCCGTGTTGCAGAACTTGCGACACGCACTCGTATCCGACGCTTTCCAGTCTTTGCCGGGTCTCTTCTAGATTAAGCCGGCTGCCTACTTTTAGCGCAAAGGTGTTGGCCAATACATGCGAGCGCGGCGCCAACCGCTGCATCAAGGTGGCGACCGGAGTAATCAGTATTCCGTGTTCGATGCGCGCCAATTGGGCGAGCGTTTTCAGCCGTTCCGAGACGATTTCGGGCAGGGGAGAGAAAACGTCGTAAGGCAGGGTTTCCCAATCGGGAAAGTGGAGTACCGGCGCGCTTCCGTCCAGAAAAAACTCGATTTCGTGTTCGAGCCTCAGAGCGGTTTGCGTATCTTCGGTCACGATCAGATAGAGCCGTTTATCTTGCTTTACCGCCTGAGCCAAGGCCAGAGAATCGCCGCAGCCATTTAGGTTTTGCCAGACCATGGACGGGGCGTTGTAGCCCGGAACGGTCGGCGTGAACGGTGAAATGGCTCCGAACTGTTTTGCAGCTTGATTCATGGCTCTGAAGTGATGAATGTCGAACGAATAACTAAAGGGGTAGTGTCGCAGAAAAATCCGCTCTAGGCTCTCGTGCGACCGGGTTAGCGGTATTCGGATGTCTACCTATATATATACGGTCAAATTGTTGACAGGTAGGACCGGCATCGATACAGCCTGGTTCTTGGAATTCAATCGAAATAACGCCAATCTTCCGTTTTAACACGGGCACTGCGGAATCAGCGCTCATTGCTTCTATCTAATTGTCTAAAATATGAGCGATTTATTTTTTATATTTTTTTAATATACTAATTACGTCTTCACAAGGTTAACCTATATCTTGTTACGTCAATTTTATAATAGAGGTAGTTTATGAAGGGCAATTTAGCAGACCTTTCCGAAGCCGAACTGGCAAACATGATCGAAAACGCTCAGAAAGCGTTGAAAGAAAAGAAGGAAACTAAGCGCAAGGAAGTCATAAGCAAGATAAAGGAATTGGCTGCTTCGATCGGTGTTAATGTGGACATCACTGAAGGCACAAAGGTCTCCGGGAGAAAGGGCAGTAAAGTTCCGGTTAAATACCAAAACCCCAATAATCTGTCTCAAAAATGGACCGGCCGTGGTATGAAACCGAAATGGCTGCAAACGCTCATCGAGCAAGGCCATAAGCTGGAGGACTTTGAAGTGAAGTCCTGATCGAGAGCAAGATAAGGTCCCCGGCCGGACCGCCGGGTTCCACTGCAATTCTGCTATCGAGTGAACAGGATCGAAAGGATTTTGGCTCCTGAAACTTGGCTGCCGATGAATTCTTGTACCTGGTTTCGCGGCGATTTTGCTAATCCAGATAACGTTTAGTCAATCCGCCATACTCTTCGATCCGCCGGTCACGCAGGTACGGCCAGATTCGACGGACGTCCTCCGATCGGCGGCGGTTTATTTCAACCACCATAACCCGCTCTTCTTTCTCGTTGGCCTGACAAAGAATTTCCCCTTGGGGGCCGGCGACAAAACTATTTCCCCAGAACATGATGCCTCTGGTTTGACCGCTTGGATCAGGCTCGTGCCCGATGCGATTGCAGGAGATGACCGGTAGGCCATTGGCAACGCCGTGTGCCCGTTGAATGGTTATCCAGGCTTGCAATTGCCTTTGCTGTTCGTCGGCGTCGTCGTCCGGATTCCAGCCGATGGCCGTGGGGTACAGCAGCAGATCGGCACCCGCAAGGGCCATTAGCCGCGCGGCTTCCGGATACCATTGGTCCCAGCATACCAAGACTCCGAGTTTTCCCAACGATGTGGTTATCGGTTTGAAACCTATATCACCGGGCGTGAAATAAAATTTTTCGTAATATCCCGGATCATCGGGTATATGCATTTTTCGGTATTTACCCGCCAAACTGCCGTTTTTTTCCAGTACGACAGCCGTATTGTGATATAGCCCCGGAGCGCGCCGTTCGAATAGCGAAGCTACGATGACTATTCCAAGCTCTTTAGCAAGTACGCCCAAGATTTCGGTGGTCGGTCCCGGTATGGGTTCGGCCAGATCGAAACGGCTGCAATCTTCCGTCTGGCAGAAATAAGGGCCGAGATGGAGTTCCGGCAGCAATACCAGTTTCGCACCCTGGGCCGCGGCATCTTTCACACCCTGAATCGATATCTTCAGATTGACATCCTTGTCCGCAGAGCCGCAGGCTTGTTGTACCAAACCTATTTTGATCGATTGTGTCATATCAGGTTACTCGAACTATTCTCGGAAACTGCATGGTCATGCAGTGCAGGCTGCCGTATTGTCGGATGAGCGGTATACAAGGTATGCCCACGATTTCGCGATCCGGAAAGGCATCGGCCAAACGCGCCACAGTTTCGGAGTCCGCCGGATCGTCATATACAGGGACTAGAACGGCTCCATTGATGATTAGAAAATTGGCGTAAGTCGCCGGCAATCGATTGCCTTCTTCGCTGAAAATCGGTTGCGGAATATTTAAAGGTATCAAGCGATAAGATTGACCCGAAAACGTGACGAAGGTTCGCAGTTGATTTTCCATCGCTTTGAATTCGTCGTATAGCGGATCGCCGGGATCGTTGCAGGCGGTGTAGGCGATCGTATCTGCCGAACAAAAGCGGGCCAGGGTATCGATATGGGCATCGGTATCGTCGCCCTCGGCATGGCCATGGTCGAGCCAAAGAATACGGTTGGCGCCGAGGCTGGTTTTCAGCCGATTGTCGATTTGTTCGCGCGTCAGTTCCGGATTGCGGTTGGGATTGAGCAGGCAGCGGCTGGTTGTCATGATCGTGCCTTCACCGTCCGATTCCACACTTCCGCCTTCTAATGTAAAGTCGACTCTATCCATCGGGATGTCGCCAAGCAATCCAGACGCGTGGAGGTGCTGAGCCAATCGGGCATCAGCCTCGTGCGGATATTTTCCGCCCCATCCGTTGAAGCGAAAGTCGATAAGCCTTACGCCTTGTTCGGTTGCTAGCGTGAGCGGCGCCGTATCCCGCACCCACACGTCGTCGTAAGACATCTGAGCGAACCGAACCCGGTCGAGATTCGCGGCGCATGCCGCCAACCGTTGATGGATATGCCTTTGATGGGCATCATCCCGGCAAATAATAATCACAGTTTCACGGCTAGCGATTTCGAGTGCGATCAGGTCGTATGTTTTTTCGACCGCATTTAGCCACGGCTCGAAATCGCCTTGAGAATAAGGCCAAGCGATCAAAACCGCTGATTGCTCCGCCCATTCGGGCACCAAAATGGATAAAAGTGATGATGTCACGGTCAGAATATCGGTTCCGGAAAAACCGATTATTGTACCGTAAAACATCCGTAGTAGCGGGGGCGCTCGGTTTGGTATACGGTAGCGGGGTATTAGGCACGGCCCAATACGTTATGCGGACAGCAACTCCGCTGGACAGCCGATAAAAATAATGGCGGCGAAAGGGTATTAATTCCGCACAAGAGCTTTTTTTCATAGAGAACACTATGGCATCGACTCTCCATCCCGAATCGAAAACTATCCGCCTTTCCGTCTCCGGCATGCGCTGCGCCGGGTGTGTCGAGGCCGTCGAGACCGCGCTGCGCTCGCTGCCCAATGTGTTTTCCGCCGATGTCAATTTTGCCGATCATTCCGCTCTGGTGCGAGGGAACGTGGACCCGGACGTCTTGCGCAAGGCCGTGCAGGATGCGGGTTACGATGCGGCGGTAATGGAGGGATTGGAAGATCCGGCCGAACAGGAGGCGCTGGAAACCGCCCGTTACCATACGCTGCTCAACAAGGCCGCCGTCGCCGGCGCGGTCGGCGCGCCCTTGATGCTGGTAGAGCACTTCGGATGGTTTCCTATGCTGGGGGAGCCGACCGCCCGCGGCGTGTGGCTGATCGTTTCCATGGTCACGTTGTGGGTTCTGTATTTCTCAGGCGGCCATTTCTTCAGGGGGGCGATCAAGAGTTTGCAGCATCGCCAGGCCAATATGGATACCCTGATCGCGCTCGGCACCGGCGCCGCCTGGTTCTACTCGACCATGGCCATTTTCTTTTCCGACAGCCTGCCGATGCTGGCGCGGCACGCCTACTTCGAAGCGGCGACCATCATTCTGGCGTTCATCAACCTGGGAAGCGCCCTGGAAATGCGCGCCCGCGGCAAAACGTCGTCCGCAATCCGTCAGTTGATCGGTCTTCAGCCGCGAACGGCACGCGTGTTGAGGGATGGTCAGGAGATCGATATTCCCATCGCGGAGGTTGGCCTGGATGAAACCTTGCGGGTGAGGCCGGGCGAAAAAATCCCGGTGGACGGCGTCGTCATCGAGGGTCATTCCAGCCTGGACGAATCCATGCTCACCGGCGAACCCATGCCGGTCGAGAAAACCGTGGGAGACGAAGTCGTCGCCGGCACGCTCAATCAGTCTGGAACGCTGCTGTTCAAGGCAACCCGGATCGGGCGCGACACCGTATTGGCGCAAATCATCGCCAGCGTTCGAAAGGCGCAGGCGAGCAAGCCGGAAATCGCCCGCCTCGTGGACCGTGTTGCTTCCGTGTTCGTTCCGGCAGTCGTGGCGGTTTCGCTGCTGACCTTCCTGGTTTGGTGGACGGCCGGGCCGGCCCCGGCGCTCGGCTACGCCTTCGTCACGGCCATGACGGTGCTGGTAATCGCCTGTCCCTGCGCCTTGGGGCTGGCTACGCCGATATCCATCATGGTGGCGGTCGGAAAGGCGGCGCAGAAGGGCATCCTCATCCGCAACGGCGACGCGCTTCAATCGGCGGGGAAACTGACCTGCATCGTGCTGGACAAAACCGGAACGGTGACCGAGGGCAAACCGCGTCTGGTTCGAATCGAGACCTCCCAGGATTGGACCGAGGAACAGGTACTCCAATGGGCGGCGAGTCTCGAAACCGGGTCCGAGCATCCCCTGGCCGCGGCGATTCTGGCGGCGGCCGCCGAGAAGAACGGCACTCTCCTGCCGGTTACGGGATTCGCGGCGGTTGCGGGTCATGGCGTTTCGGGTCTCATCGAAAACCGTGCCGTACTGTTGGGTAATTTGACCTTGATGGCCGAACAGGGAATCGATTGCGGACGTTTCGCCGAACGCTTGACCGAGTTGGCTAGCGAGGGGCAAACCCCCGTCCTGTTGGCGGTCGACAGAACCGTGGTCGGGCTGCTTTCGGTGGCCGATCCGATCAAGGCGGATTCCAAGCAAGCCGTTGCGCGATTGAGATCCATGGGCGTACGGGTGCTCATGGTAACCGGCGACAACGAGGTCACGGCCAAGGCGATTGCCGCCGAGGCCGGCATCGACGAGGTACGCGCGCAGGTGCTTCCCCAGGATAAGGCTGCTGTCGTGAAAGCCTTGCAGGAGGCCGGGGAGATCGTAGGCATGGTAGGCGATGGCATCAACGATGCACCGGCCTTGGCCCAGTCCAACGTGGGGCTGGCGATCGGCACCGGCACCGATGTCGCCATAGAAAGCGGCGACGTGGTGATCATGGGCGGTTCGCTCCTGAAAGTAGCCGAGGCCATGGAGCTGTCGCGGGCCACGGTGCGCAACATCAAGCAGAATCTGTTCGGAGCCTTTATCTACAACACGCTTGCTATTCCGATCGCCGCCGGTTTTCTCTATCCGGTTTTCGGAATCCTGCTCAATCCCATGATCGCCGGCGCAGCCATGGCGATGTCCTCGGTGACGGTGGTGAGCAATGCCAACCGCTTGCGGTATTTTTGACGGACCGGGCCCGCTCGCTTCTATAGCAATGGTGGTAGAATTCTCCGGTTTTTCGGCACGGTTTTAGCTGAAGCGGAGGTAAGTTAATCAATGGCAGGTCATAGCAAGTGGGCCAACATCCAACATCGCAAGGGCGCTCAAGACGCCAAGCGCGGCAAGCTGTTCACCAAGCTGATTCGGGAGATCACCGTGTCGGCCCGGAACGGAGGCGGCGATCCCGCGAATAACCCGCGCCTTAGGGCGGCGATGGACAAGGCCCTCACCGCCAATATGTCCAAGGACACCATCGAACGGGCCATCAAGAAAGGTACCGGTGCTGGCGAAGGCGACAATTACGAGGAAGTGCGCTACGAGGGCTACGGCCCCGGCGGCATTGCGGTAATGGTGGATTGCCTGACCGACAACCGCAATCGCACGGTTTCGGAAGTGCGCCATGCCTTCACCAAGGCGGGCGGCAACTTGGGCACCGACGGCTCCGTGGCCTATTTGTTTTCGAAGACCGGCATCATCAGTTATCCGGCGAGCGTCGAAGAGGACCGGGTGATGGAGGCCGCGCTCGAAGCCGGCGCGGACGATGTGATCAGCAACGGCGACGGTTCGATCGATGTGCTGGTCGCTCCGGATCAGTTCGAGACGGTGCGCGATACGCTCGCGCAAGCCGGGCTCGCGCCAGAGAGCGCCGAGGTGACTATGCGAGCCAGCACCAGCGTGGCCTTGGACAAGGACGACGCGGAGAAGATGATCCGCCTTCTGGAGCGTCTGGAAGATTTGGACGACGTACAAAAT
>NZ_JBDIVO010000015.1:0-36348 GCF_039794385.1 Methylocaldum sp.
TTAACCATGCTGGTCGCCTGTTCCTCGTCGATTTCGGGGACCGGCTGGGGCGGAGTCAAGGTCAGAGTGTCGTTCGAAGTGGCTTCGGCCATGGTTTTCTCCGGATGAAAATACGGTAAAAAGTAGTCAGTAAAAGGCGAATTCGCATCCCAATCGCAAACGGTCGCTTTAGTCGCGATCCTTTCAATCGCAAACGATCGGTTCGGGAGCGCCGGGATAACCCTTTCATTAGATCGAATTCGAGACAATTTATCGAACTATTCGATGCGGACCATGTTAGCCGACATTCCGAATCACGATTGCTGCCCCCCCGAGCGGGCTTCGCTCGATCACGAGCTGGCCGAGATAGGTCCGCACGATGGAATCCACGATGGCGAGGCCGAGGCCGTGCCCGGGCACAGACGAATCGGTGCGCTCACCGCGGCGGGTAACGCGCTCGGCCACATCTTCGGCAATTCCGGGGCCATCGTCGTCCACCCGCAGTTCGAGATGCGAGCTTGTTCCCAGCGGTTCCAAAACCGTCCGGGCGCTCAGTTCGACTCGGCTTCGACACCACTTGAAGGCATTGTCGAGTAGGTTCCCAAGGATCTCGAGCAAATCGCCCTCGTCGCCGTGAAAGACGACGTCGTCCTCGACCATGATTCGGCAGTCGACCTGTTTTTCGGCATAGACCTTGGCCAGTGCGGCCGCGACTTGGCGGGACTTTTCCGCGACACTGACCGGCGGAGTCAGGTGGGTTCGCCCGGAGGCGGCGGCTCGCTTCAGTTGGTACTCGATAATTCGAGTCATGCGGTCGATCTGTTCCTGGGCTACCGCGCCGATTTCGCTGTCGGCGTCCGAATTCTGTTTTTCGATGGCGCCGCGCAACACGGCGAGCGGGGTTTTCAGGCTGTGCGCGAGATCGCCCAGCGCATCCCGATACCGGGCAAGGTGGGACTGTGCATTCTCCAACAGAGCATTGAGGTTGTCGGTCAGTCCGCGCAGTTCTTCCGGATACTGGCCAACGAGTTTGTCGGCATGGCCCGCCTCGATGGCCGAAAGGTCGGCCGCGACCCGGCGGAGCGGCGAGAACGCCCAGCGGAGAATAGCGCCTTGCACCAGCAGCAGCACTAGCGCCGCGGCTCCGAGCCAGCTCCAGAGACTGCGCCGGAATTGATTGACCTCTGCGTAGAATCCGTCCAGGGTTTCGGCCACGCGAAACACGCAGCGAACCGGTCTTCTGCGCCCCTCTTCCTCCCACAGTACGCTGAAACTGAGCACATAAACCGGCGTGCCGTCTTCCAATACGGCGCTGCTGAATGTGGCAGTGCCGGTCTGAGGTGTGAGTGTCGCGGGAATTTCAATGCCCGCTGCGGACGGGGATCGCCAGTCCGGCTTGCGGTTGCCTCGACGGATGTCGGCGTAAAGCCCGGACCCGGTTTGATTGAAGCGAGGCTCATGCAGGTTTTCGGGGCCCTTCATGACGCCTCGGGCATCGAGTTCCGAGCCGGCCAGAAGGGTATAGACAAACCCTTGCAGCCTGTCGCGCATGGCCGCCTTTGCGCTGTCGCGGAAGGCCTTGTCGAGGACCAGCCCGGTTGCGCTGAGAAAGGCGATCAGCACCACACTGGCGACGAGCAGTCCCCTCGTCCGAAGGGAATAGGTCATCCGGGCGTGCGTTCCAGGGTAAACCGGTAGCCGCGTCCGCGGAGCGTCTCTATGGGGCGATGGACGTTCTGGGGATCGAGTTTCCGACGCAGCCTGGCGATGAAGACTTCGATCACGTTGCTGTCCAGATCGAATTCCTGGTCGTAGATGTGTTCGGTCAGGGCCGTTTTGGAGATGACCTTGCCGGTATTCAGCATCAGATATTCGAGAACCTTGTATTCCTGCGCGGTCAACTCCACCGGCTGGCCGTCGACACGTACGCTCTGTGCTCCGGTATCGAGCACGATAGGGCCGCACCGCAGCAGGGATTGCGCGATGCCGGCGGACCGCCTCAACAGCGCCTTGGTCCGGGCGAGCAGTTCTTCGAAATGGAAGGGTTTGCTCAGGTAATCGTCGGCTCCGGCGTCCAGCCCTTCCACCTTGTCTTGCCAGCGGTCGCGCGCGGTGAGGATCAGAATCGGAAAGTTGATGCCGTCGGCGCGCCAATGTCTGATGACGTCGATGCCGGACACCAGCGGCAGCCCTAAATCGACGATAGCCAGATCGAACGGATATTCGTTTCCCATAAAAACTGCTTCCTTGCCGTCGGCCGCGGTGTCGACAGCGTAACCGAGGGCTTGCAAGCGCGACTTTAGCTGAGAGCGGAGCTCGGCTTCATCTTCGACGATCAGTAGGCGCATGAAACTCGCTTGAACACAGCTTGTTTGAGGGACTTAGCCGACATCACTCGTGGCAGCGGAGTTTCGGCACGGGAGCCAACCGCAGCGATCATTCCGGGCTGGCGCCTTTGGTGTCTCATCGGTTGGCGTCGACATGGAAGACGCGCACGCGGCCGTCCGGCATGAGCACTTTGATGCGATAAGTGATCGTGCCGTTATTTCTGATGGTATCGGCAGCCAGTATGCGACCGCCGGTTTCACGCCGGATGCGCTGAACAGCCTCGTCTAGGCTTATGCCGGGCCCGAACTGAGGCTGGCGCGCGATGAACGGCGTCATCAAACCCTCCGGACCGAACGGCGGCTGTGAATAGGACGGAAATGCCATCAGCAGCGAACAGCCCAGGGTGAAGGACAAAAAGCGTTTGTTTATCACGCGGCTCGATGCGACTAGGGCGTTTCCGAAGTATGAGCCGGGCCGCAAAATGCCGCCCGGCACTGAGGTAGGCGCAGAATAACACTGTCGTTTCCGGACCGACAACGGGCTCTACCAAGCCACGGGTCAATGATGTTCCTGGATCAGTGGCCGATCTCGTGTCCCAAGACGGCTCCGGCTACCGAGCCGGCGATGATGGCGCCATGATTGCCGTAGCCGACTTGTTCTCCAACCATGCCGCCGAGGACGCCACCCGCGACGATCGGTATGGCTCCGGACAAACCGCTGCTACGGCCGTAATAGGAAGGGTAATCGTCGTGATAGACGACTCGCGGCGGCTGGTAATGGTGAATATGGCGATGTACCACGCGCGGCGGCCGGTAATAACGTGGCGCAGGCTCGTAGTAATGGTGAATCACTCTCGGGCGGTGATGATCATGGCCGTGGTGATGATGTCCATGATCGTAGTGACCGTGGTGCCGATACCCATGATCGTGGTGGCCGCGATGATGGCCGTGGCCCCAATGGTCGCGGTCGGCGCGCGCGCCCGATGCAAAGGCGAGTAAGGCGATTGTGCTTAGGGCTATGATTTTATTCAGCGGTCTCATGACTTGATCCCCCGTTCAAAAACTCGAAACTGGCGCCGGATTCAAACCCGTGAGATTTGCCGGCAGGATGAAGATAGTCTTCTGTTCCTGAACGGAAGCTGAATGGGAATGGGCGGCTTTATGGCTCCGGCAGCTTATCGCTAACGATGCGCTTCCCTTCGTTCAGCGCATCCTACGGACTTCGCCGCATCAGGCAATCAGCTTCAGGCCGGGGGGCAATGCCTCGCCGAAGATGCGTTTTTCGTCGGCTTCGGAAAGTTCTTTTACTTCGGACACCATGCCAATCCAGGAGTCCGGCGCTTTGCCGACTCTCAGCCGCTCGATGACGCGTTGCCTCAGCGCCGGATCGATGTCACGCTCCCGGTCACCGCTGAGTCTCGCGATGAGAGCGGCGGCGAAGCCGGCATGCGGCTCTTTTTTGAAGTCGCGGCTCAGGATCTGGGCCAGCCATTCCCCGGCCGTGACGCGGGAAACCACGTTATGCACGCTGCCGTGGAACGGTACGCGAGCACCGACGCGGCCTAGCGCCCACCAGCTTTCGGCGGGTTCGCTGGGCTTGGACAGGCGCTGGAGAAGCCAGCTTCCCAATTCGGCCTTTTGGGATACGGGGAGCCGTTCCAGTACGGCCGCAAGTCTCACCATGTCCTCATAGCTGCGCTTTTTGGCGAGGGCAGGGAGATTGCCGCGCTTGGCGGTTTCCGGATTGATGAAGTCGGCCACATCCTTGAATATCGAAAGCTGCGCCTTTTCGTTCAAGCCGCCAGCCAGGCGGCGCCAGAACGTCCACCATTCAGTCCAGTTCTGGATTTCGTTGACGAATTGCAGACCTTGCCCGTAAATCGCGAAGACCTGTTCAACCCGCCAATCGTCCAAGGGATAGCCGAATCCGGGACGGAGGCAATATCCGGTCAGGCTGAACCACAGGCGCTCGTGCTCGGCCGATCGCCGCCGGTGAGGCAGGCCTTCCAGCAGGGCGCCGAACAAATCGCGTAATAGGGCGGTGTCCCAATCCGCTCGCGGTCCGAGAATCTTTTCAAGTTCGCCGCGCAATCCTTTGACCAGCTTGGTGTCGGCCGCTTTCGCTTTTTTCCCAAACACCAGGCGGACTTTCTCGACGGCTTCATCGAGGCGCGGGTGGTGCCGGGCTTCGGGCAAAACCGTCTGCGGGACGGCCTGCCGCAATTGGAACTCGATCCTCCATCGCCGGTCGGGATCGTCGGCTGCTACGCAGTGCAAATCGAGAGTGCCGACCTCGGTTAGGGATGCGGCGATCCGCACGGCTTGCTCCGTTCGCCCTTGTGCGCTTTCCCGCTCCAAGACAGCAGTGAGGGGCGGCAAGTGAACGAAACGGTCTCCGTCGATTTCGGCAAGGTCTCCCGGCTGGAAACGCCGGTCCTCGCTGGTTGAGGCCAGGTTGAAACGCACCGGTTGTCCTAGCCTGAGCAGGAAGGAGCGGTCGGTCAACACGATCTCCCGGCCCTCGTCGGTCCCCCGCGGCAGAATGCAGATACCCTTGGGGATCCCGTCCCGGCCGGTTTCCACCACCAGAAAATAGCTGCGCGCCGAGCCGCCGCCTATGCGCTGAACGGCATGGCCGCGCCGCGCGAGTCCGTAGGCTACCGCGCCGTAGGCTACTGCCAGATCGGGACGGTCGTTTTTGAGCAGGACGGGGCGTTGTTTTCCCCAAAACGTCACAAGTTCTACGAGACGCTGGGCTATGGTCGAGCTGCGGAACACGCCACCGTTGAGAAGAACAGCATCGGGAATGGGGTCGGCGGAGTCCGATCCGAGGGCCTCTCGCGCAGTTTCGAAGTGGTGAGTCAGAAAAGCAGCCAGATGCTTGCTGATCGCGGGATCGGCGGCGTAGGGCAGGCCGAATTCGACGACGCCGCTGCGTTTTCGGTCGGGATGATCGGCGAGGCTCACCATCGGGAAAAAACCGTCGAGAGCGATGCCATGGACCTCGCTTCGGGTCAGCTCGACCGAGCGCGCGCCTCCGATGAGCCGGGCTCCCGTGCCGAGTAGTGTTACGGTCGCGGCTTCCGGCGCATCGGGAGCCAGCAGCCGTTCCTTGGCTAACCGGCATTGTTCGACCAGTTGGGAAAGCTCGGCCGCAGACAGCTTTCGATCCTCGCCCACCAGGCGGCGTTCCGCAAGATGAGCCAAGGTGAGATCGATGTTATCCCCGCCCAGCATCAGATGATTGCCGACGGCGATACGGGTGAGCTTGGGTTCGTCCTCGCCTGGCTCGACCTTGATCAAGGTCAGGTCCGTGGTGCCGCCGCCGACGTCGCAGACCAGCAGCAAGCGCACGCCGCCGAGCTGCTGACGTAAGGACTGGCGGTGGTTCCAGAGCCAGTCGTAACAGACCGCTTGCGGCTCTTCGAGCAGGCGCGCTGTCGCGAATCCGGCCAGCCGGGTGGCTTCGAGCGTTAGAGTGCGTGCGGCCTCGTCGAATGAGGCCGGTACGGTCACCACGATCTCCTGCTCTTCCAGTGGCGCCTCGGGATGGTGATGATTCCAGGCCGAACGCACGTGGCGGAGGTAGCTCGCGCTGGCTTCGACCGGAGAGATTTTCGGAATCTCCTCCGGCGCGCCCCAGGGGAGGATAGCGGCGGTCCGGTCCGCGGCGGCATGGGACAGCCAGCTCTTGGCACTGGTCACGAAACGTCCCTGGCTTTTCGAGCCCAAGATCCGCGCCAGCTTGCCGATGATCGGACGATAAGCCGACTCCGGCTCCGAAGAAGGCCAGGGCAATCGCACGTCCGCTACGGTCAGTTCGTCCGGCGATGCGTGATAGCGAACAGACGGCAGCAGCGGTTCAGCCGCCACTTCGCCCGGCGCAACCAATTGGTCGATTTGAAAAAGCTCGATTTCGGCCGGAGTACCTTTGGTGAGGTCTGCATGGGCGACCACGGTGTGGGTCGTGCCGAGATCGATGCCGACAAGATAGCGAGGCGTCTGGCTTGATGATGCGGGCATGGGTGAGGATGGCCGCAGGGGCATTGCCCCTGCGGTTTGCAGGATTATTTATTGAAAGACCAAAAACTTTTTTTGGCCGAAGCGTCGTCGCCAGGTGCTTCCGAAGCTGCTTCGTCGGATGCGGTTTCGGTCGCCCGCTCGGAGAGATTGCCCAAGATCGGTTCCTCCGGTGCGACATTTTCATCCGACGGCAAAGGCTTTTCGCCTGCACGGACATCGAATTCGACGTTCCAGCGTTTGTCGCCGTCCTTAGCGACCGCTTCCAGTTGCAGCGTGCCCACTTCGGTGACCCTGGCGGCCAAATGAACCGGGACCACATCGCCCGCCTGGTACTCTTCTGCCGGCAAGGTGACCTCGATTTCGTCCAGTTCTTCCATTTCGTCTTCCGACCAGTAGTCGAGGCGCGTGCCGACCACGTCGTCGCGGCGGACGTTGGACGCGAAGAAACGGAAGCGCACTGGCTCGCCCACGACCAATCCGAACTCGTAAGGCGGCAGATCCGCCTCGGTACCTTCCTCCATGCCGAAAGGCGCGATGCACAGGGCCTCGATCGGCGGGGCGAAGCCCGGTACGGCGGGCATGGCGCTCTCGACGCCCACGTAATAGGCAGCACCGGTGCCGCCGCGGATGCGGACCCCACGACCTTTGCGGACATAGCCGTAATAAGCGGCACCACGGGCCACGGCTAGATCCAGGTCGGCGCCGTGCAGCAGTCGGGCATGCGGTGCGTCGTCGGCCTGAAGCCAGCTATTGAGTACATCGAGCAAGCGCTTTTCGAGCGCCTCGGACTTGAATACACCCCCGTTGAGGAGCAGCGCGGTCGGATGCAGGAACTGGGCATCGGCAGGGAGGTTGAATCCCTGCAATTCGCCGGTCGCGCCGATCTGTCGGCTCAGGAAGGCGGCGAGATGACAGGTGATCCGTGCGTCCTTGGCATACGGAAGGCCCAGGGTGGTCAGACCGGTGCGAGCCTGAACGGCAGGACGGTCTGTGATTTGCACCTTCGGAAAGAAGCCTTCGACCAGGGTACGTCCGACCTCGTCGCGGGTCAGGCTGGTACGCAGCGTGCCGCCGATGAGCGACGAACCGCGGCTGGGGACGACGACGGCGACTTCGTCGGTATCCGAGTCGGACAGCAAGGATTCCTTGGCGTCCCGGCAGCCGTGCATGAGTGCCTGGATCTGCCAAGGTTCCAGCCGTTTGCCCTCGGCTTCGAGCTTCATTTTCAAGACATAAGCCAAGGCGAGGTCCATGTTGTCCCCGCCGAGGAGAATGTGATCGCCGATGGCGACGCGGTTGAGGATCAGATTGCCTTCCTCCTCGGTCACGGCGATCAGCGACAAATCGGTGGTACCGCCGCCTACGTCCACGACGAGAATGATGTCGCCCGGCTTGACCTGCTCGCGCCATTTTCCTTCGCTGGTCTGAATCCAGCTGTACAGCGCCGACTGCGGCTCCTCGAGCAGAATGGCCTGGCGCAGGCCCACGGCGTGGGCGGCTTCCACGGTCAGTTCCCGAGCCGCCGGATCAAAGGACGCCGGTACGGTGATCACCAGTTCCTGCTCGCTCAGGGGCGCGTCGGGATAGCGGTCGTTCCAGGCGTCACGCATGTGGCGGAGATATTCGATCGACGCTTGAAGAGGCGAAACGCGCTTTACTTCCTCCGGTGACTGAACGGGCAGGATTGGCGCGCGGCAGTCGACGCCGCTGTGAGATAGCCAGCTCTTGGCGCTGCTTACCAGCCGGATGGGCGTTTTGCCGCCGAGTTGCCTTGCCAGGTCACCGACGATGGCTTCCGGATGTTCGTTCCAGGGCAACACGATGTCGCTCGGTGCGAGCTCGGCCTCGTGAGCCTGGTAAAGAAACGAAGGCAACTGCCTTTTTTCGCCGACCGTACCGGGCGACGTCAATTGCGGGATATCCAAAACCTCGATCGGCGCTTTTTCGCCGTCGCACTGGCTGAGATCGACATAGGACACGACGCTGTTGGTCGTGCCGAGGTCGATGCCGACGGAATACTGGGTTTCGCTCACAATTCCACCTCTGCTTGGGCGATGATGCGTACGTCATGTCCTTCGGCGATCTTGGGCAGTCTGACGGCCGTAGCGCGCCAGCCGCGGTGTATCAATGTGCCGGTGAACGGCGGATCGCCGACGATGTTGCCCGTGGGCCTTACGCTTGAAGCGTCGAAGCCTTTGGGCAGAGTAACGCGGGAGTTCTCCTGCTCTTTGCGCACCGGTTCAAGCTCGAAATGCTGGCTCAATACTTTGCGGCATCCCTCGTGTACGACTCGAGCCGCCGCGCCGATCTCGGCGTCGGAATAGGCGCCGACGTTCTCCTGAACGAAGTCGATAAAACGGGCTTCTTTCTGCAAAAGTCCGAGAAGCTGTAGGGCCGCATCCGGTGTGGCTTCTTTGACAACCACCGGCTCCGGCCGTTCCGGTTTGACGACTTCCAAGGGTTTGGGTGCCTCCCTGACCGGAACGGGGGCCGGTCCGGCGGGGACCGGCGCAACGACTGGTTCGGCTGCCCGCCGCCCACGGCGCATCAAAGCGATGACGGCTACGGACAGCAGAAGGATCTGCAGAATCAGCAGAATGACCACGAGGGCTGCAAGTCCGATGTGTACGGCGTCGAGCGTGGTCGGAATGAGAGTTGGGTCGAATTGCATTCGGATCCTCTTTGCGTTGAGTGGTGCCCTGGGACGCAGGCGCGGTTGGTGCGGCAAATACAGCCGCCGGCATCGGCGGGACAGCCGGCCGAAAACTAAGCGCGGGGTAGGACGATCGTATTAGGGCTGCCCGGTCGCGGCTTGAGCCGCCTGAGCACCCATCAATGTGCGCAGGACCTGACGTGCGGCCTGAGTACGGCGGCTGCGCATATATCGTTCGGAGATCGTGCCGGGTACTTTTTCGCTATCGAACGCCGCCTTGACCTTCGACAGCTTCTCTTCGCACGTTTTCAAAACGCGATCGGTGAGTGCACGCGAATCCGCCTGCTCGCCGACCCGCGCACGGGTTTCGCTGTTGACGCAGGTCTGGTATGCGACTAAAGCCAGGTTGACTTTCTCCAGAGTCTGGTCCGAAAGGGTGGTGCCCTGCCATTCGTCTTCCGCCCGGACGGTTTGCAGGGCGGACAAAGCGATTGCGGCGAGCAGCACGCGAAAAAAAAAGTTCATGGGCGTTAACTCCTTACGAGTTGGAGACGAATGCACCGGATTTTACGCTATGTCGAGGGAGGGCGGAACGCCGAATCCGCCGCATCGGCTTGGCGCGGCAGCTTTGGGACGCGGTAGTGCAGTGTGCTAACCTTCAACGGCGTGGGTTTACGCCGGACTTTCGGCGTGGGACGACAACAAACGAAAATAACCGGAGAAGAATAATGAAACTAAAGTCTTGGTTAGTGGGGGCAGCGGTTCCATTTCTCGTGAGCTGCGCGGCGACGGTGGATAAATCGTCGGTGCAGGCCACGCACGTGGCGCCGGTTTCGACGCAGGTGGAAGTGGTGCGGATTCCGTTCGACGGTTCTCAACCCATGTACGTCGTCACGGTGGAGCCTTTGAGTGTCGGAACCGGTTCGGGGGGCGGCGTGACACAGGCTCCGACCGGGGCCCGCTACGGCTGGGGACCCTTCGGCTGGGGTATTCTCGGAGGGGCCGCACCTACGGCACCGGGGGCTTACACGCCCGACCATCAAGGCATGAGCGATCGCGTCGGGCAAGGCGTCGCCGCGCAATTAATCAGTGCCCTCGGCAACGTAGGGAACATCGTGGTCGTCGACTACGAACATTACCGCAAGAACGAAAGCAATCCCGCAAAGCTGCTGAATCCCGGCGAGGTCGGGCCGTTCGTGATCAAGGGTACGATCACGGAATTCAACGAGGTTGCCGAAGCCAACGACGAGCGCAAAGGTGGATCGCTCGGCTGGGCAGGAACAGTGCTCGGCATCGCGGGCGCCGTTTCGGGGACACCCGCCGCGGGCATCGCCGGTGCTGCCGTATCTGCCGCCAATCCGACTTGGGAAAACACCAAGGCCCGGCGAACCGGGGCGGTGGGCATGGACCTGCAAGTGGTCGAGCCTAGCAGCGGCCGCATGGTGGGAACGATTACTTCCCACGGCTCCTTCACCTCCGAATCCGCCACCAGCGGTTTCTCGTTGTTCGGCGTCGGGGGCGGGGAATCCGCGTTTGCAGCGAGCGCCCTGGGTCAGGCGACCCGCGCCGCGCTCAACGATACTCTGAAGCAATTGTCCGACCAGCTTCGCATCAAGGGTCCCGCCTTTGTCAAAGCATCGGCTCCCGCCACTAAGAAAACGCGGCGTTAAGGAAGCTCTGAGCAAGTGGATTCCGTTCATGCCCCTTCGACAGGCTCAGGGCAGGCTCAGGAGAGCGTTCGACAAGCCTGTCCTGAGCCGAGTCGAAGGGCTCAGGGCGAACGGCCTACTGGGATACGCTCTTAATCAGAGCTTCTTTAGGACGTAGAAGACGCTTGGGCTCCCGCACGGTGCGGCTGTCGCTCGTTGGAGCAGTGCCGTGCAAGCGCCCAGCGCACGTGCTCCCTGATCAAAGGCAACGGGTCGTCTATCCGCGCTCGTAACGCGTCGACGATTTTAGTAGACGTTTCAGCGTTACCCAAGGCCACGGCGATATTCCTGATCCAGCGTTCGTAACCGATGCGGCGTATGGCAGAGCCTTCGGTCTTATGTAGAAACGTCGCTTCATCCCAGCGGAAAAGGTCGATCAGCCCGGCGGTATCGAGACCGTGGCGCGGCATGAAATCCGCTTCCTCGGTCAGCCGCGCATAGCGGTTCCACGGGCATACGAGCTGGCAGTCGTCACAGCCGTAGATGCGGTTGCCGATGGCGGTGCGAAATTCTTCGGGAATCGGTCCGCGCAACTCGATGGTCAGATAGGAGATGCAGCGCCGGGCGTCAAGGCGATAAGGCGCAACGATCGCTTGGGTGGGGCAGACCTCCATGCAGGCGGTGCAGCTCCCGCAGTGATTGGTCGTTTCGGCATCGATGGGCAAGGGGAGATCGGTGTAAATCTCCCCCAGGAAGAACATCGAGCCTGCTTTGCGGTTGATCAAATTGGTGTGCTTGCCGATCCAGCCGAGCCCGGCTTTGGCGGCGAGCGCCTTTTCCAGCACCGGCGCGCTGTCGACGAAGACCCTATAACCGAAGGGGCCGATTTCGACTGCGATGCGCTCGGCCAATTGCTGTAAGCGCTTGCGGAGCACCTTGTGGTAATCGCGGCCGAGGGCGTAGCGGGAGATGAACGCGGCGGTCTGGTCGTCCAGCCGCTCCCTAACCGTGGTTCGATTCTCCGGGAGATAATCCATGCGTACGCTGATGAGCCGGAGCGTACCGGGAACCAGCTCTTCCGGACGGCTGCGCTTGGTGCCATGCCGCGCCATGTAGTCCATTTCTCCGTGGAATCCCTCGTCTATCCATTCTTGAAGCTGCTGTTCGGCCGCAGAAAGGTCGGTATCGGCTATTCCGACCTGCTGAAAGCCGAGTTCTTTGCCCCAGGTCTTGATTTTGGCGGCGAGAGCGGAGTAATCGCGAGCGGACGAAGTCACAGAAGTGTGGAGGCGGTGCGGAGTTTGAGCCAGAATGTAAACGGAACGAGCGTAGTTTGGGTACAGCTTACTGGGTTATGAGCGAACGATACAGCCGAAGTTTCCCGAAGGATCTTTATCGCGCGGAGGACGTGCGCGCCATGGACCGTTATGCCATCGAAACGGTGGGCATTCCCGGCATCGAGTTGATGCGCCGCGCCGGCGCATCGGCCTTTGCCGCTTTGCACGAACGCTGGCCGGGAGCGCGCACGCTGTCGGCGATTTGCGGCGGCGGCAACAACGGGGGAGACGCTTATGTGGTCGCCCGCTTGGCGCACGAGGCGGGGATGGACGTGCGGGTTTATCCGGTTTCGCCGCCCGCGAATCTCAAGGGGGATGCCCTGGCGGCTTACCAGGATTATCGAGCGACGGGCGGCGAAATATTGGATTTTATCCCGGCCGATTTCGAGGGTGCGGAAGTGCTGGTCGACGGACTTTTGGGCACCGGCTTGGATCGGAAGGTCGACGGACTTTACGCGGACGTGATCAGGGCCGTCAACCGGTTCTCCGGTCGGGTGATGGCGCTGGATATTCCGTCCGGGCTTCATGCCGATACCGGTTCCGCTCTGGGCGTTGCCGTCAAGGCCGATTTGACCGTGACGTTCATCGGTCTCAAGCAGGGGCTCTTTACCGGCGAAGGTCCGGAATACACAGGCGAGATCGTCTTTGCCGATCTGGGCACACCGCCGGAAGTGCGATATTCCGTCGAACCTTCGGCCATGCTGCTGCCGCCGTGGGAACGCGGCTTGCCGGCGCGTCCGCGTTATGCCCATAAGGGCCATTTCGGCCACGTGCTGGTGGTCGGCGGCGATTGCGGTTACAGCGGTGCCGCCCGCATGGCCGCCGAGGCCGCGGCTCGGGTTGGAGCGGGGTTGATTAGCATCGCCACGCGGAAGTCCCATGCCGACTCGCTCAACCTGACCCGGCCGGAGCTGATGTGCCACGGCGTCGAAACCACCGAGGACTTGCGGATACCCTTGGAGCGGGCCACGGTCGTTGCTATCGGGCCTGGCCTGGGCCGTTCGGAATGGGCGAAGGCGCTGCTCGGCACGGTGTTGGAAACCGATTTGCCGGTCGTGGCGGATGCCGACGCGCTCAATCTTCTGGCGGAAAGCCCCCGCAAACGGGACAACTGGACCATCACGCCCCATCCGGGGGAAGCGGCGCGGCTGCTCGACTCGTCTTCCGCAGACATACAGAAAGATCGATTCAGCGCCGTTCGGAACCTTCAGGCGAAGTTCGGCGGCGTAGCCGTATTGAAAGGTTCCGGCAGCCTGGTCTGCGGCTCGGACGGATTGCCCTATGTCTGTACCGCCGGCAATCCCGGCATGGCCAGCGGCGGCATGGGCGACGTGCTGACCGGCGTTATCGCGGGATTGCTGGCGCAACGTCTGGATCTTTTCGAGGCGGCGGCCTTGGGCGTGCAATTGCATGCCGCGGCGGGCGACGAGGCGGCGAAGGCCGGCGAAAGGGGACTCTTGGCCTGCGATTTGATGGATCCTTTGCGCCGGCTCGTCAATTTATGAAAGTGACTCTTAGGGACGAGGCGGAAACGCTCGCATTCGCCGGGCGCGTCTATCGAGCCATGTCGTCGAACGGGCTCGTCTTCCTGCTCGGAAACCTCGGCGCCGGCAAAACCACGTTTGTGCGCGGCTGGCTCCGGGCGGCAGGGTTTTCGGGGCCGGTGAAAAGCCCGACTTTCACGCTGGTCGAAGAATACCCGCTCGGGGATCGGATCGTTTACCATTTCGATTTGTACCGGCTGAACGATCCGGAAGAGTTGGAGTGGATGGGGTTCCGGGACTATCTACGGCCGAACGCGGTTTGCTTCATCGAATGGCCGGAGCGCGGCGCGGGGCTATTGCCCGAGGCGGATCTCGAGATCCGCCTGGAAATATCGGGTACGGGGCGCATCGCGGAGATAACGGCCGGCACCGACTCCGGTGTAGCCGTATTGGCCAGGCTGCAAGCCGAGTAGCCTATTTCCTTGCGGTTTTCCGCAGCTCGGACTATGTTTTCCGGGGGCTTTCACGCATGGCGGCTTCGTTCATGGAAAAAAAAACTCTAATCACATGGCTGGTGTTCACGTTTTGCGGCTACGCGCCGCTGGTTTTCGGCGCGCCCGTGCAGATGAACTCGGTGAAGCTTGAGTCCGCCGCGCAGAGTTCACGGCTGGTTTTCGATTTCTCGGCGCCGCCCAAATACCGAATCTCCCGCGGAAGCAAGCCGAATCAGCTGCAAATCGACTTCGAAAATATTTCCCTGTCCGGAAAACTCGGACAACCCCCGGCGTCCCATCCCCTGATCGCGAAGCTCATTCCGGTTTCGGGCAAGGCCAAGGACAGCCCCAGGATTTTGCTCGATCTTAAACGCCCGGCCGGATACAAGTCTTACGTCACCCGTCTCAAGGGAAGCTCGCGCCTGGTGCTCGAACTGACGCCCCCGGTTTCGACCGATCGGGCGGGAGAAAAGGCGGCTTCCAGGGAGCCGGTCAAATCTTCAAAACCGCCTAGCGTTGCGGAAGCGTCGAAAATCGCAGCCAAGCCGGTTTCGGCCAAGGCCGGAAGCTCGCCGGGCGAAGCGAGGCCGGTCCGTTTCCTGAAGCCGGCGCTGGCCAAGGAGCGGGTGATCGTCATCGACGCCGGCCACGGCGGCAAAGATACCGGCGCGATCGGCCCCAACGGAACCTATGAAAAAGACGTGGTGCTGGCTATCGCCCGCAAGCTCGAACGGCTGATCCGAGCCGAACCGGGCATGCGGGCGGTCATGGTGCGCAAGAGCGATCAGTTCGTCGATTTGCGCGAACGGGCGGAACTCGCCCGCAAGGCGAAGGCGGATTTGTTTATTTCCCTGCACGCGGACGCCTACGTCGCCAATGACGTAAAGGGGTCTTCCGTATTCACTCTGTCGGATCACGGCGCTTCCAGTGAAGCCGCTCGCTGGCTGGCGGACCGGGAAAACGCCGCTTTGGTGGGCGGTGTTCAGCTCGGGGGAAAAGACAAATTGCTGGCTTCGGTGCTGCTCGATCTGTCGCAAACCGCCACGCTAGATGCCAGCAACCGCGCGGCCGCAAAGGTATTGGGAGAGCTAAGAAAGGATTTCCATCTACATCACCGAGACGTGCAAAAAGCCGGTTTTGCGGTGCTCAAGTCGCCGGACGTTCCCTCGATACTGGTGGAGACGGCGTTCATATCCAACCCGGACGAAGAGCGTAATCTGCGCAATTCGAGCCATCAGGATCAGGTGGCTCGCGCCATATTCGACGGCATCCGCAATTATTTCGCCGAAATTCGGCCGATGGTTCCGGTCGATCTGCGCATGGCCGATGCTCTGGAGAGCGTGGCCGAATCCGACGGCAAGAAGCCGGTCATTCGAAAATAGAACGCTTGCGCCGAAGGTCGGCAAAAGCACCTTTATCCCCGTCTTTCATAATTTCTGTATTTTCCCGAGAATAGCAAGGTATTGAATCCTTGCTCCCGCGGTTCTGTCTAACCGCCAAACCGTTTTCTCGATCGCCGATTCCATCTGCCATGCCCATCCGCATTCTCCCTCCGCAACTCATAAACCAAATCGCCGCCGGGGAGGTGGTCGAGCGCCCCGCCTCGGTGGTGAAAGAATTGGTCGAAAATGCCTTTGACGCCGCCGCGCGCTCGGTAGCCATCGACGTGGAACAGGGCGGATTGCGCATGATGCGCATCCGCGACGACGGCTGCGGCATCGATAGAGAGGAATTGCCGCTCGCCCTGTCCAGGCACGCCACCAGCAAAATCGCCAGTCTGGAGGATCTGGAGCGGGTCTCCAGCATGGGATTCCGGGGCGAAGCTTTGCCCAGCATCAGTTCGGTGGCGCGCTTGACGCTGACCTCGCGGATACGCGGCGAGCGTTGCGCCTGGCGTGTCACCGCGGACGGGACGGAAACCGATTTCGACGTGCAGCCGGCGGCCCATCCCGAAGGCACGACGGTGGAGGTTCGCGATCTCTTCTACAACACGCCGGCGCGCCGGAAGTTTCTCCGGTCGGAAAAGACCGAGTTCTCCCATATCGAAACACTGATCAAGCGTATGGCGCTGAGCCGGTTTGAAGTGGGCTTTTCCTTGAAGCACGACGAGCGGACGGTATTGAGCTTGCGGCCGGCGGAAACCCAGGCCGAAATCGAGCGACGCCTGGCCTTGGTGCTCGGTGAGGCATTTCTGGAAAACGCGCTGGCGGTGGAGTTTTCGGCGGCGGGTCTCAGGCTTTCCGGGTGGGTGGGGTTTCCGACGTTCTCCCGCAGCCAGGCCGACATGCAGTTCTTCTACGTCAACGGGCGTTTGGTCCGGGACAAGCTGGTGAGCTATGCCGTGAAGCAGGCCTATCAGGACGTGCTTTACCACGGGCGCCAGCCGGTGTACGTGCTGTATCTGGAGCTGGACCCGACGTTGGTCGACGTCAATGCTCATCCCGCCAAACTCGAAGTGCGTTTCCGCGATTCCCGGACGGTCCACGATTTTCTGTTTCGCGCGTTGCATCGGGCTTTGGCCGAGACCAAGCCGCGGGCTGTCGAGGCCGAGGCGGTGCCCCATCCGGAAGACAGGCCGGCGCGTGCAGTTTCGGCACCCGAGTTTTCTAAACCGCACCGCCAAGCTACGCTGCCGTTGCAAGTGGCCGAGGCGATTCAAAGTTATGCCGATCTTTATTCCGCTCCGGCTCCTAAGCCGGAAGCGCCGCAGGAACCGGAGCCAGATGAGCAAACGACTCCGCCACTCGGTTTTGCGGTGGCGCATCTTCATGGCGCTTTCATTCTGGCCGAGAGCCGCAACGGGCTGATCGTGGTGGACGCTCACGCCGCCCACGAACGCATCACCTATGAAAAGCTGAAGGAGCAGGTCTGCGCGGGATCGGTTCCGATGCAGCCCTTGCTGCTGCCTATCCGAATTCAGGTTACCGCAGCCGAGGCCGACTTGGCGGAGGAGGCGGGCGGTGTGTTCGGAAGCCTCGGCATCGAACTTCGCCGAAGCGGCCCGGATACGCTCATGTTGCGAGCGGTGCCGGCCTTGCTGGCGGATGCGGACGGCGAGCGCCTGGTGCGCGATGTGTTGGCCGATCTCAACCAGCATGGACGGAGCGTCCGGATCGAGCAGTCCATGAACGAGGTTCTGGCGACCATGGCCTGCCACGGATCGATCAGGGCCAACCGCAAGCTGACCGTGCCGGAAATGAACACGCTGCTCCGCGACATGGAAGCGACGGAGCGCAGCGGCCAGTGCAACCACGGGCGCCCGACCTGGATCGAGCTAAGCCTCAAGGATCTGAACCGCTTGTTCATGCGCGGCCAGTGACTGAATTACCACCCGCTATCGCCCTGATGGGGCCGACCGCCTCGGGCAAAACGCGGCTGGCCATCGAATTGGCCAAGACGCTGGACGGAGAAGTGATCAGCGTCGATTCCGCACTGGTTTACCGGGGCATGGACATCGGCACCGCCAAGCCGAGCTTGGAGGAAAGGGCAGGCATTCCGCACCATCTGATCGACATTCTTGATCCAGCCGAATCCTATTCCACCGGGCGTTTTCGGGACGAGGCGCTCGCGGCGATGCAGGACATAACAAGCCGCGGCAAGCTGCCGATTCTCGCCGGCGGCACGATGCTGTACTTCAACGCCTTGTTTTACGGGCTTTCGAGTCTGCCCGCTGCCGATCCCGAGATTCGGCGGCAGATCGACGAGGAAGCGGCGAGGGTCGGCTGGGCGAAACTGCACGAGGAACTCGGTCGAATCGACCCGGAAGCTGCGCTTCGCATTCATCCCAACGATCCCCAGCGCATCCAGCGGGCCCTGGAGGTATACCACGCGACCGGGGTTCCGCTGTCCGTGCTGTGCGCCGAGACCCGATCGCCGCCTTTGCCGTTCGATCTGATCAAACTCATCGTCGCGCCGGCAAGCCGCGAGGCCCTGCATGAACGGATTCGCCAGCGCTTCTTGACCATGATCGAAGGCGGATTTATCGACGAAGTCCGCGCCTTGCACGAACGGGACGATCTCCACGCCGATCTGCCCTCCATTCGCGCCGTCGGCTATCGACAGGTCTGGGCTTATCTCGAGGGCGAATACGACCGCGGTACCATGATCGAGCGCGGTATTATCGCCACCCGCCAATTCGCCAAGCGGCAGTTCACCTGGCTGAGGCGTGAGAGGGATGCGCTACGGTATGCCAGCGAGGACGAGAGGTTGGTGGAGTCCGTATTGCGAGACGTGACGGCCCGCCTGAAGCGGTAGAGCGGGGAAGGACGAGCGTCGCATCCGTCTCGCGTACTGATCAGAACGCAGGTAAAGGGCGTGGAGTTTTTATGAGGAGGTCAATTGTCGTCCGCGATGGACATGGTGTCATGCCGGCCCGCATATTTCTCGAGGTTGCCTTCCTCGCCCAGCTTGATCATCAGTCTGACTTCGTTTTTCGAATCCGCGGCATGTAGGGCATCCTCGTACGTGATCTTTCCGGCCTTGTACAGATCGTACAAGGCTTGATCGAAGGTTTGCATACCCTGTTCCCGCGAATGTTTCATCAGTTCCTTCAGCTTATGTACCTCGCCTTTTCGGATGAGATCTGAAGCGAGCGGGGTGTTCAAGAGAATTTCCACCGCCGGATACCGTCCCTTGCCATCGGCCCTGCGAATGAGCTGTTGAGCGATGATGCCCCGAAGGTTGAGGGATAGATCCATGAATAGCTGCGGGTGCATCTCTTCAGGAAAAAAGTGAAGGATTCGGTCCAACGCCTGATTAGCGTTGTTGGCGTGCAGTGTGCTTAGGCAGAGATGGCCCGTCTCGGCGAAAGTGATGGCATGCTGCATCGTCTCGCGGGTCCGGATTTCTCCGATCAGAATAACGTCGGGTGCCTGCCGCAGCGTATTCTTGAGCGCCACCTCGTAGGATTCGGTATCGATCCCGACCTCGCGCTGGGTGACGATGCAGCCGGCATGCGGATGCACATATTCCAGCGGATCTTCGATCGTGATGATATGCCCGCTCGAATGCTCGTTCCGATGTTTGATGATGGCGGCCAGCGATGTGGATTTTCCCGTTCCGGTCGCACCGACGAACAGGATCAAGCCGCGTTTGGTCATCGATAATTCATTGAGGATCGGCGGCAGATTCAGATCATCGACTGTCGGAATGTTCGTTTCGATCCGCCGCAACACCATTCCGGCGGTGTCTCTTTGGATGAAGGCGCTGACGCGGAAGCGGCCTAGGCCGGGCGATGAAATCGCGAAATTGCACTCCTTGGTATTCTCGAATTCGTCGCGCTGGCGTTGGTTCATGACCCCGATAACGATCTGCCGCGCCTGCTCTTTGCTCAGCTTGGCGTTCGATATCGGCTGAATGACGCCGTCGATCTTCATGCACGGTTCTTTATTGGTGGTGATGAAGAGGTCGGACGCTTTTTTCTGCGTCATCAGCATGAGCAAGGATTCGAAGTCCACGAGCTTGTTCTCCGGCTTTAGAATGCGGCTTTATTGACGGCTTTGACCCGAGCGGCGGCACGCGCCACGACGCCTTTTTCGACCAGTTCCTGCAAGTGCTGGTCGAGCGTTTGCATGCCGTCCTTGCGCCCGGTCTGGATGGCCGAGTACATCTGTGCGACCTTGTCTTCGCGGATGAGGTTGCGGATCGCCGGCGTGCCCACCATGATCTCCCAGGCCGCCGTGCGTCCGCCGCCGTTTTTCTTGAGCAGAGTCTGGGAGATCACGGCCTGCAGGGATTCGGACAGCATCGACCGAATAATGCCTTTTTCGGCGGCCGGGAAAACGTCGATGACGCGGTCTATGGTCTTGGCAGCCGAGTTGGTGTGCAGGGTACCGAAAACCAAGTGACCGGTTTCGGCGGCGGTCAATGCGAGGCGGATGGTTTCCAGGTCGCGCATTTCGCCGACCAGAATCACGTCGGGGTCTTCGCGCAGAGCCGAGCGCAAGGCTTCGTTGAAACCCAAAGTATCCCGGTGAACTTCGCGTTGGTTGATCAACGATTTTTTGCTGGAGTGCACAAACTCGATGGGGTCTTCAATCGTCAGGATATGGGAATACTGGTTCGAGTTGATGTGGTCGATCATCGCGGCGAGGGTGGTCGATTTGCCCGATCCGGTGGGCCCGGTGACCACGATCAGGCCGCGAGGGTGCATGGTAACGTCCTGGAAAAATTTGGGGCAACCCAGTTCCTCCAATGTCAAAACCTTGGACGGAATGGTTCGAAATACCGCCGCCGCGCCCCGGTCCTGGTTGAACGAGTTGACACGAAATCGCGCGACGCCGGGGAGCTCGAACGAAAAGTCGGTCTCCAGAAACTCCTCGTAATCGCGCCGCTGCTTGTCGTTCATGATGTCGTAGATCAGCGCGTGCACCTCTTTGTGGTCGAGCGCCGGCACATTGATGCGGCGTATGTCGCCATCCACGCGGATCATCGGCGGAAGTCCGGCGGACAAATGCAGGTCGGATGCATTGTTCTTGACGGAGAAAGCGAGCAGTTCGGCGATATCCATGGATTCTCTTCTGTAATGGCTCTTGTGTAAGCGTTGGTCGGTAGATACCCTTACCCTCCGGTCAAGTATAGACAAACGTATCAGCAACATGAGGAGTCAAATACAACAGCGCCTGGACGCCGTACGCGAGCGAATTCGACTCGCGGAGACGGCAGCCGGTCGATGCCGGGGCTCGGTTCGGCTGATCGCCGTAAGCAAGACTCAGCCTGCGGAGGCGATTGCCGCCGCTTATTACTGCGGTCAGCGGGAGTTCGGGGAGAACTACGTTCAAGAGGCTCTGGCCAAGCAAGATAAGTTGGCGCATTACGATATCGGCTGGCATTTCATCGGACCCATTCAATCCAACAAAACCAGGTCGATCGCGGCTCGTTTTTCCTGGGTACATAGCGTCGACCGATTCAAGATCGCGGAGCGCCTGAGCGATCAGCGTCCCGAAGAGCTGCCGCCGCTCAACATCTGCATTCAAGTCAACGTCAGCGGAGAAGCGACGAAATCGGGCGTTGCCCCGGAGGAGCTCGACGGGTTGGTCGAAGCGATCGCGGAACTGCCTAGGCTTCGTGTCCGCGGGCTTATGGCCATTCCGGCCCCGACGGACACGATCGACCTTCAGCGCGCATCGTTCCGGAGCTTGCGGCAAGCCGCGGAACGCTTGGGCCACCTTGGGCTCGATACGCTGTCCATGGGGATGTCCGACGACCTCGAAGCGGCGGTCATGGAAGGTTCGACGATGGTACGTATCGGCACGGCGCTGTTCGGGCCGAGGTCAAGCCGTGACATAGCCGTGCTCGATGCCGGGAGCGTTTCGGACGGCTGAGGAACACTTGTCGGCTTACACGGCGAACGGGACGTTTTTGGGGCCGTGTCTCGGTTAGAATACGTCCGTTGGTTCGGAGATGATTTCAAATGAAAAAGCAAACTTTAGGATTTATCGGCGCCGGAAATATGGCGAGCAGCCTGATCGGCGGTCTCATTTCGGATGGCTATCCGGCGGACAATATTTTCGTGTCGGACGTCGACACCGCGAAGCTGAAGGATTTGGCCAGCCGTTTCGGCGTCCATACGTTCGAAGATAACAAATCCTTGGTCGAGCGCTCCCAGACCGTGTTGCTGGCCGTTAAACCGCAGATTCTTGAACAGGTGGCTCGAGAAATTGCCGGCCCCGTGCGGCAACGCGGCCCCCTGATGATCAGCATCGCCGCGGGTGTTCGCGAGGCCGCCCTGGACCACTGGCTGGGTGGCGGCGCGAGCATCGTGCGCTGTATGCCCAATACTCCGGCGCTCGTGAAAACGGGGGCTACCGCATTGCACGCGAACGATCGAGCGAGCGCCGAACATAGAAGTGTGGCGGAAGCGATAGTCCGTGCCGTCGGCATCGCAGTGTGGGTAGAAAAGGAAGAGCTCCTGGATTTGGTGACGGCGCTTTCCGGAAGCGGACCCGCTTACTTTTTTCTGTTCATGGAGGCCATGGAGGATGCGGCGACCGAAATGGGAATGGACAAAGCTACGGCGCGGCTTCTTACCCAGCAGACGGCGCTTGGTGCGGCGCGCATCGCCATAGAATCCGAAGACGGTCCGGCGGAATTGAGAAGAAGGGTTACCTCGCCCGGCGGTACTACGGAAAAGGCAATAGAGGTATTCGAGCGCGGAAGCCTTCGTAGCCTCGTGCTTGACGCCATGAAGGCGGCAAATGCGCGGGCGGCAGAATTGTCCAAGCAACTGGGAGGTTGACGATGTCTCCGGATTTTCTGGTGAATCCCGCTGTTTTTCTGATCGATACGCTCTTCAGTCTTTATATATTCGCGATACTGCTGCGGTTCTTGTTTCAGTGGGTCGATGCGGATTACTACAATCCGATTTCCCAGTTCTTGATCAAGATCACGCACCCGCCGCTTCGCATGTTCCGCCGCTTTATTCCGTCCGTCGGCCGCGTCGACACGGCTTCGCTCGTCTTGATGCTGGGGCTGCAAATGCTGAGCGGCTATCTGATATTCGTGCTTCAGGATACGCGGATCACATTTGCGGCATTGAGTCTGTGGGCTGTCGTGCAGCTCTTGGATTTGCTGTTCAATGTCTATTTTTTCGCCATCATCATCCGTGCGGTCCTGAGTTGGGTCAGTCCAGGGAGCTATAACCCCGCGGTTTCCCTCCTTTACAGCCTTACCGAGCCGCTGCTTCGCTTCAGCCGTCGGCTTTTGCCGCCGATAGGGGGTATCGATCTCTCGCCGTTGATCCCCTTGATCGGCATACAACTCGCCAAAATGCTTGTGCTGCCCCCGCTGCAGCAACTCACGAATCTGCTGAACTGACTTGAGCGATTGGTATACCTGGGACGGCCAGGCACTGGTGCTGAACGTCCACGTACAACCTCGCGCCGGTAAGGACGAGATTGCGGGTTTGCATGGCGATCGGCTCAAGATCCGCATCAAAGCGCCGCCTGTCGACGGCAAAGCAAACCGTTATCTAATCGACTTCCTGGCAGACGTTTTCGGCGTCGCCAAACGCGATGTGGTTTTGCTGGCCGGTGAAACCGGCCGGGATAAGCGGTTCAAAATCTGCTCTCCAAAACGCTGGCCGGCATGGTGGGCAGAGCTCTCGAAAATGGACTGAATTTTGAATTGGTCTAAACTTCATCCCAACTGTCCCCAGAATTGCACTTTATTCCACTAGACGATCGGGTCGAGAGTCGGAGATGAGCATCATTCATTTAGAAGACAAGCTGCGAGGCTACGGCCAGTGGCGTGAGCAACTGAGCCAGGCGGTTGAGCGATATCGTTCCTGGCTTGATCAGCATGAATTGAACAGCGATGCCGTAAATGAAACTCTTCTGGGCATGCTCGACAGCTTGCGCGCGGATCGTATTGTGCTTGCCTTCGCCGCCGAATTTTCGCGAGGCAAGACCGAGCTCATTAACGCTTTGTTTTTCTCGGATACCGGTGTTCGGCTTTTGCCATCATCTCCCGGAAGAACAACCATGTGTCCGACGGAGATCTTTTACGACCCCGAAGGCGGTGCCTATATCCGACTCTTGGCGATCGAGAGCCGTCTGAACCAGGCATCGCTCAGCGAATACAAGCGACACCCGCAGAGTTGGATGCAGATCGAATTGGATTGCACCTCGCCGGTGCAAATGCAGGAAGCATTTCAAGAGCTGACCGCAACCAAGCGTGTGCCGCTCGAAGAAGCGAAGCAGCTCGGTCTGTACAACGAAGATCTTCATCCGGGACAGGTGGTGGCGCCGGAGACCGTCGAGATTCCGTGCTGGCGTCACGCATTGATCAGTTTTCCGCATTACCTCTTAAAGGAAGGCCTTACCATTCTGGACACACCCGGTCTCAACGCACTCGGGGCGGAACCCGAGTTGACCTTGCACATGCTGCCCAGCGCTCAAGCGGTTATCTTCGTGCTTGCAGCGGATACCGGGGTTACCAAGAGCGATCTGGATATGTGGTGCAACCATGTTCGGGGTTCCCGCCAAGGCCAGCAGAAAAGAAGCGGTCTGGCGGTGGTCATGAACAAGATCGATTCGATGTGGGGGGATTTGCACGGAGACGACGTCATCGAGAAATCGATTCGCGCCCAAATCGACTCAGTTGCCAGAACTTTGGAAGTCGACGCGAGCTCGATTTTTCCCTTGACCGCCAAACAGGCTTTGCTTGCCAAAGTGAAGGGCGACCAAGAACTCCTGGAAAAAAGCCGTCTCCATCTTTTTGAGAGTTTCTTGGCCGAAAAAGTGGTAAAGGAGAGGCAGAATCTGCTGATGACGTCGGTCACCGAGAGGATCGGCCATTTGGTTACCGAATCGACCGGTGTACTGCAGGCCCATATAGCGGATGCCGAGCGCCAGATCAACGATCTCCGCAATGTCGATGTCAATAATCGGGACAAGATCAAGCAGCTGATGACCGAGACCCGAGACCAGCAAAATGCTTATTTGGCCAGCGTAAACCAATTTCAGGCGAGCCGACGGGTGTTCGCGGTGCAGGCCAAGGCTTTGGTCGAGTCCCTGGCGCCGGAAAGCATCGATGAGATTATCAAGCGAACTCGGCGGCAGATGGCCGGAAGTCTGACGACGATCGGGATGAAATCGGTCATGGCGGGAGTGCTCGAGGAGTTGAACGGCGTGCTTGTCAAAGCCGTGTCGATCTCTGAGGAAAGTCGAAAACTGGTGAAAGGGATATACGGAAAATTCCAGGAGGAATATGGCTTTGCCGATCTCAAGGCGCCGTCGCTCTCGCTCAAGAAATATCAGGCCGAACTGGAGCGGGTATTCAAGGAAGGGGAGGCTTTCAGAGACAGTGCTTCGTCAACCTTGATGGAGCAGAGCATGGTTGTGGTAAAGCTTTATACAACGGTTGTCGCCCGCGCCCGAGAGCTTTTTCTGCACGCACACAAGGATGCGGTGGGTTGGTCCGGCATGGCCCTTACGCCGCTTATCCATCAAATTCGGGATCATAAACGCGTAATCGAAAGCAAGCTGGACGTATTGCGCAAGATCAACGAATCCAGTCACTCCTTGGATCAGGAGATCGCCGCGCTCACCCAGGCTTTGGAGCCGCTCCGTCGGCAATACGATGAACTCCTGGCCATACGGCAAGCGATGCAGCTGGATGACGTACAGCCAGAGGTCGAGGCGGAGGAGGAGCCGTTCCAACCCGCGGAAGCAGTGGCCGGCTAAAGATCGTCTGCTCGCCGGATAAAAATCAAATCCCATACGCCGTGTCCGAGCTCTTGTCCGCGGCGTTCGAATTTGGTCAACGCTCTGTGCGTCGGGCGAGGGGAAAACTTGCTCCCGCCTGCGGTGTTTTCAAGACGATCGCAATGTTCGAGCACGTCCAGCATGTGCTGAGCATAATCTTCCCAGTCCGTGGCGGCATGAAAATAGCCACCGTACTTGAGCTTCCGCGCTACGAGGCTGATAAATTCCGGGTTGACCAGTCGGCGTTTGTGGTGGCGCTTTTTGGGCCACGGATCCGGGAAAAACAAGTTCACGCCCGAAAGGCTTCCGTCAGCGATCTGATTTGTCAGGATGTCGACAGCGTCGGCGCAAAAAATACGCACATTATTTAGTTCGCGTTCTTTTAGGCGCGCCAGCAACTGCGCGACGCCAGGTCGGTGGACTTCTACGCCTATGAAGTTGGTCTGCGGCTGGTCGCCGGCGAGTTGTGCCAGAGTTTCGCCGTTACCGAAGCCGATTTCGACGACCAGAGGCGCGCCCCGGCCGAAAATCGCCTCGAAATCGGGGGGCGTATCGGCGACATTTAGTCCATAGATGGGCCAAAGAGCCTCCATGGCTCTCCGTTGCGCTACGGTGAATCGACCTTGGCGGAGAGTGAAGCTGCGGATGGAACGGTGGTGCGAATCACTGTCTTGGACCGAGTTGTTCGAGCCGGAATTAACGGACGCGTTTAGGCTGTCGTTCATGGGCAGGATGCCTGATTTCGAATTTGTTCGGAAGTGCGGAACCGAAAAGATGGAAGAACTCGACCGACTATTTTAGCGGAGCCGGCCTCGACTCGTGCTCCTGTTCCGCCGCATAAATAGGTGAGAATTATAAAATGGTATCCATGCTTGACGGACCAAAAAATACGATGGATTTTCCGGTATTAATCGAACTTTATCGGTCGACATTCGTAGGCGTCATTCAAGATCGCTTTCGCTACATGTTGGACGATTTGAATCTAGCGACGGCTGTTCAAAACATCGAAAGCTTCGATTCGACATTACAGGATCATCTTGCCGACGTGTGGACAACTCTTCACCTTGATCAAGAGGTCGTTTCGGAAAGTCTTAGCCAGGAATTGCTGGGTTCTTTTGCGCGTTTTTCGGATCAACAGGATGCCGGCAAGCAGAACTCTAGCGCGGACGCCGGTGACCGTGCATGGCAGACCGGCCAAATACCAGGCTATCGGCGGACATTTGCGGTGGACGAGCATCTGGCCCGTGGGGTTCGGGACGTCGAACTCCAACACGGTCAAAGTATTCGTCGTCTCGATGAAACCTACGCCGAGGTAGTCGGCCGAGCGCTTGATTCATTACCGGCCACACCCTGGAGCCCCGTCGCGATATTGGATGCGTTGTCAGCGGTTCTCGATCGGATCGAGGTTCCGATTCATCAAAAAGTGCGCCTAGTATTGTACGAAAAATTCATCAAAGACGTTCTGAGACACCTTGGCGAAGCATGCCTCGCATTTCGGCATGCTTTGAACGAACACAAAAGTAAAAGTGACGCGCGCGGCACGCCTGCCCGTGCGAAGGAGTTGAAGCCGCCGTTCGCCGACAGAATTGTGCCCGAGGAAAAGGCGATTTGGGATGCGGTCGGTTACGGGGCTGGCCCGATAAGCCCAAGCCCAAAGAAGCGCGGCGAAACCGAATATGAGGAGGAAACGGCTACCGCGCCGGCGGAGTGCCGTGAGGGTGGGTCTCAAAAGCCATGGTTCCGCCGTTACGCTCACGTGCTTGCTTCTTTGCTCCTGACCATATTGCTTGCGACCGCGGCTTGGCAGCTGGGTACACGGTTTGCCGAGCATCGGCACGGACGTGTCGCGCAAGACGAAGCTCGCCGGCAGACCGAATCGGCGAGCTTGGATGAAAAAGCCCTGCTTCGGGAGAGTACGTCGACTAGCATCGGCGAAGGGATCACGCCGCCGGATGGTTCATCGCCCGAACTCACCAAGGAAGAATCCGTGCAGCCCCCGACCGGTTCCGACACGCGTGCGAAATACGAAATCCTACGCGCGATCGAGCTGACGGATTTTAGCTGGACTTTAGATCCAGCAGACAAAACGATGTTGTTCGATTTTTCTATCAAGAACGGCAGTGAACGGCGAATCAGCGGAATCGAAGTGGTTTGTCTTCAGTATTCCAAGGATCTGGAGCTTTTGGAGCCTCTAAAAGCCGTATTATCGGGAACGATCGAACCGAACACGACTCGAACCTTTTTGCAAATTCCTGCGGGACTTGCGAATGACAGCGTCGGTCGGGTCAGTTGTGTGATTCCGGACGTAAACCTGGAATAAGTGTTTGTGTCCGACAGCCAACTGAAAGCGGCCTCAGTTCTACTATTCGCATGCAGTCTACCGAACAGCTCATATCGCAGTGGTAAAATGGTCCGGGATGGACGTTTGAGATGCAGCAATCGTTGATGTCCACGTCGCTTTTTGCGCGTCCGGCGCTAATTCCAACGTTCTGTCACGAAAGGCACATCTGTGGATAACGTGCGCCTGCGGATGAGAAGCCTTCAGTGAGCGGTAGCGGTGGCATAGCGCCACTGGGGCGGAAGCGTTTGAATTCCCCCGCCGGCGGCAGGCTGAATCGCTACGGTCGCTTGTAAGTATCCGAACGATTGCGAGCAGTCGTCGACCGTTTCCTGCTCGCAATCATCCGGGCTTGTTCGCATTGTTTCCAGTGAGCGGACGAGAAAGCTTCTCGTTTAAGGTGTCGTATTGCTTTCTGGCGATGGGGGCGGCGTGACGGGCACCACTTCCGTTTGGTTCGGTTTAGGCAGATCGGAATCCGGGGCCGGAGTCGGAGCGGTTAACTCCTTTGGCGGCATGCTGGGTTGTTGCTCGGATCGCTCGCATCCCATCAGCAACAAGGGTAGAGCCAAGAAAATAGGGTGTGCTGTCCTAAGTAGTTGCCGTACTTTCATAAGTGTCTCCCAAAGTTATCGAGGGTAGAGAATTTAGGCTTGTCGACTTGGCCTAAGCGATAACCAGCAAAACCTATGCCAGATCTAATTGGGAGGGCATGGTCGACATGGATAGGAAATCCATAAATGCAAGGTACGGGTGCGAGACCCGAGTTACCGCGGCGTTGATCGAAAAGAACTGCCGCTGATCACCAGAGACTTTAGCTGTGGGGCCGGTGGTGGATGGAGGCGCCTCGTTTGTGGAAATGACGCCACTGCACGACGTCCGCTGTCGGGGGCGGTTTCAGCGCGAACCGCCAACCGGTGCTCAAGCCGCAGCCGAGGGAAATCCATCGGCAATGGGGGAAACCGGTCGTTCCATGCCGATTGCGTAGTCATACTTTTAGGAACCCCGGTTCCCAACGGCAGCGGAGAATTGGCAACAGGTATTCCCCTCGCGCGGGGGCGCAGGGCCGATTTTGTGCGCTCGACCAGTTCCGAGTAATGGTCAAATTTTGCCGGCCCGTCAACTTTCGAGCATAACTCCCAGTTCCAACTGGGCCAAGAGTCGGACGTAGTTCTGCGATGTTCGACACCTGGTACAGAGGAGGCTTTATGAGGCGGCTCCCCTCGTTTCCGGCGGCTTTTTTACAATCCCCCGGCCTTTTGAAGGCCTTTCGACGCGCCCGTTTTCATTGTTCCCACAGGCACCCGAGTTGAATCTTGTGTCCATCCACAATCGCTCTGTGACTGTAGTCGCAGAACGACGGTTTTCGTGAAGAATATTCGAAGTTCGCCATATTATTTCCAATAATCATAAAGTTGTTGCATTGGCCCTGGTCTTGCTTGGAGGTGTCGTTGTGGCTCCGACCATACTGCCTCTAACCATCAAAAGGAGTGTATCCATGGCTACAAAATCTACGTTGAGCCTTCTGGCCGCTGTTATTTCGCTATCCTTCGGTACGGCCTACGCGTTCCGCGACGCGGGCGACCCCGCGGTGCCCGGCGCCACCACTCCCCAGCCCGAGGAACAGTCAACTGAGAGATCGCTAACCAAGAAAGACGCCCTGGCCAATGGGGTCCCGGAGGAGATATTCAACATGGCTGACACGAACAAGGATGACAAGCTCGATGCCGAGGAAATCACCGCGTATAACGAGAAAGTAAGCAAGAAGCGCTGAGCTTCGGGGCGATAAGACGGCCGGGGCACCTGGACCCCGGCCGTCTTGTTTCAATCAGATCCTCCACACTCGCGGAACCTCGCTTTGTGCCGAACCGGTCGGTAAAAGACCAAGGTCATAATCGGCTTAATTTCGATGTCCGTGTCACCAGGGGTAGTAATCGTAATTCAATACTAAGCCGCAACTCGACTGCATCGGTCGAATCGGTCTCACCGATACCGCGCCTTCTCCATGTAGCCATATTACTCGGGCTGCACTGCGCGTTCCGATACGAACAGCGCTCGGGTGAGTACCAGCGACCTTAATCCAAACGCCTTCCTCTGTCCTGATCGCGTTTCATGACCGCCAACGAGGTTGTTGCTTTGCTGAAAAGCTTAGCAATTTAGTCAAGAAAGATATTGCAAAGCGACAACGAGCCTTTAAAATGTGCATATAGATGCATAAATTACTTTACTTTCTAAGTAGTGAGAGGGAATGGCGATTATCGAAGTTTGTGCGATTTCCACCCATTCTTAGAGGTAGTTGAGCGAGGGGCAAATGACAGAACACGAATGGGATCGGGAACACGTGCAGGAAATTATCCGCTGTGATAAGGATAAACCTGGTGCATTGTTGCCGATTCTGCACGGCATTCAAGACGCATTAGGGTATGTGCCACCGGACAGTGTCCCGCTGATCGCAGGGGAACTGAACCTTTCGCGCGCCGAAGTGCACGGCGTCATCAGCTTTTACCACTATTTCCGTAGCACGCCGCCGGGCAAGCGCACCATCTATCTGTGCCGGGCCGAATCCTGCCAAGCGATGGGTTCCGAGGCACTGGAAACTCATGCCAAGCAGCGGCTGAATATCGATTACCACGAAACGACCGGCGACGGGGCTTTCAGCCTGGAGCCCGTATATTGTCTCGGCAACTGCGCGTGTTCGCCATCGATCATGATCGATAAAGACGTATACGGACGCGTGACGTCCGAGACGTTCGACGAGATTATTGAAAATATGCAGGTTGATGCGCAATGACGACCGTTTACGTTTCTCGAGACTCCAGCGCGCTTTCCCTGGGCGCCGAGCAGGTCGCCGCCGCCATTCGGGCCGAAGCGGCCAAACGAAATATCGCTATCGATTTGGTTCGTAACGGCTCCCGTGGCATGTATTGGCTGGAGCCCCTGGTAGAAGTGGCTACCGAGGAAGGCCGGATAGCCTATGGGCCGGTGCGTATCGGCGACGTGCCTTCCTTATTCGAGGCGGGTTTTCTTCAGGGCGGTTCGCATTCCCTTTGCCTTGGGCCGACCGATGCCATTCCTTATTTCAAGAATCAGGAAAGGCTGACCTTTGCCCGCGTCGGGATCACCGATCCGGTCAGCCTGGACGACTATCTGGGTCATCAGGGCTTTCGCGGCTTACGCCGCGCTTTGGACATGGAGCCCTCTGCCATCGTTGACGAGGTCACCACCTCGGGGCTACGCGGACGCGGCGGTGCGGCTTTTCCGACCGGCATCAAATGGCGCACGGTGTTGAATACGGCATCGGACATAAAATACATCGTCTGCAACGCCGACGAGGGCGACTCGGGCACTTTCTCCGACCGTATGATCATGGAAGGGGACCCGTTAGTTCTGATCGAGGGCATGACCATCGCCGGGCTCGCGGTGGGTGCAACCCAGGGTTACATTTATCTGCGCGTCGAATATCCCCATGCCCATCGTGCGCTGAACGAGGCCATCGACGCTGCGTATCGGTCCGGTTACCTCGGAAAAGACATTCTGGGCAGCGGCAAGAGCTTCGATCTGGAAGTTCGTTTGGGCGCCGGAGCATATGTGTGCGGCGAGGAAACCTCGCTTCTCGAGAGCCTCGAAGGCAAGCGGGGACTGGTCCGCTTCAAGCCGCCGCTGCCGGCCATCGAAGGGCTGTTCGGACGGCCGACCGTCATCAACAACGTCATTTCGCTGGCTTCGGTGCCGATCATTCTCGACAAGGGCGGCGAATACTACCGTGATTTCGGCATGGGCCGCTCGCGCGGCACGCTGCCGATTCAATTGGCGGGCAACATCAAGCATCCGGGGTTGATCGAGAAGGCTTTCGGTATCACCTTACGGGAAATCCTTTACGACTATGGCGGCGGTTCCGCCACCGGAAGGCCGATTCGCGCGGTACAGGTCGGCGGGCCTTTGGGCGCGTACCTGCCGGAATCCCAGTTCGATACGCCGCTGGACTACGAAGCGTTTTCCGCCATTTGGGCGGTGCTCGGCCACGGCGGCGTGGTGGCCTTCGACGACACCGTCGACATGGCCAAGATGGCCCGCTACGGCATGGAATTCTGCGCCATCGAGTCCTGCGGCAAGTGTACGCCCTGCCGAATCGGGTCGACTCGCGGCATAGAAGTAATCGACAAGATCATTGAAGGCGTAGACCGGGAGAAAAACCTAGCGCTCCTCCGGGATCTTTCCGATACCCTCCTCAATGGATCGCTTTGTGCGTTGGGCGGCATGACGCCGTACCCGGTGTTGAGCGCTCTCAACCATTTTCCCGAGGATTTCGGCATTTCCACGGCAGACAAAGCTGCTTAGAAATAGGGTGCGTCGCCCGCCCCGAATGCTTTGCGGTGCGCAGTGCGCATCTTACGACTCAGGAGTCATCCCATGGCACTACGTGATAACGACTTCGGCACCCCCCCAAGCCAATCCGACAAGCTGGTCACCTTGGAAATTGACGGCTTCAGCGTGACCGTGCCCGAGGGCACATCGGTTCTCAGAGCGGCGGCCAGCATCGGCATCCAGATCCCGAAACTGTGCGCCACGGATAGCCTGGAACCTTTCGGTTCCTGCCGCTTATGCCTGGTGCAAATCGAGGGCGGACGAGGACTGCCCGCGTCCTGCACCACGCCGGTGGCGGAAGGCATGAAGGTCTGCACCCAGAACGAGCGATTGGCCAAAGTCCGCCGCGGGGTGATGGAACTGTACATTTCGGACCATCCGCTGGATTGCCTCACCTGTTCCGCCAATGGCAATTGCGAATTGCAGGATATGGCCGGCGCGGTGGGCCTCAGGGAAGTGCGTTATGGCTACGAGGGCGAGAACCATCTGAAGGCCGAAAAGGACACCAGCAACCCCTATTTTGCCTTCGATCCGGCCAAGTGCATCGTCTGCTCCCGTTGCGTGCGTGCCTGCGAAGAAGTGCAGGGTACCTTCGCCTTGACCCTGGACGGCCGGGGCTTCGACTCCAAGGTTTCGCCCGGGCAGAACCAGGCCTTCATGGAGTCCGAATGCGTTTCTTGCGGGGCCTGTGTACAGGCGTGTCCGACTGCGACGCTGATGGAAAAGTCCGTAATCGAGAAGGGCCAGCCGGAACACAGCATTGTCACCACCTGCGCCTATTGCGGCGTGGGCTGCTCGTTCAAGGCGGAAATGAAGGGAGCCGAGGTGGTGCGCATGGTGCCCAACAAGGATGGCCACGCCAATCACGGCCATTCCTGCGTCAAGGGACGTTTCGCCTTCGGCTATGCGACCCACAAGGATCGCATTACGACGCCCATGATTCGGAAAAGCATCAACGATCCATGGCAGGTCGTATCCTGGGAAGAAGCGATAAACTATGCCGCATCCGAGTTCAAGCGTATTCAGGCCCAGTACGGTCGCTATTCCGTGGGCGCCTTGACTTCCAGCCGTTGCACCAATGAGGAGACCTACCTGGTGCAGAAGCTGGTGCGCGCGGCTTTCGGCAACAATAACGTCGACACCTGCGCCCGGGTCTGCCACTCGCCCACCGGCTATGGCCTCAAGCAGACCTTGGGCGAGTCGGCCGGGACCCAGACTTTCGATTCGGTCATGAAGGCCGACGTCATCATGGTGATAGGCGCCAATCCCACCGATGGCCATCCGGTGTTCGGCTCGATGATGAAGCGCCGTATCCGCGAAGGCGCCAAGCTGATCGTGGCGGACCCGCGCGACATCGATCTGGTGAGATCCGCGCACGTGAAGGCCGATTACCATCTGAAACTGCGGCCCGGTACCAATGTGGCGCTGATCAACGCCTTGGCCCACGTGATTGTTGCTGAAGGCCTTTCAAACGACGCTTTCGCACTGGAGCGCTGCGAAACGGCCTCTTACGAGAAGTGGAAGTCCTTCGTCAGCGAAGAGCGCAACTCGCCTGAAGCGAGCGAATCGGTGACCGGCGTTCCGGCAGCGACGGTGCGCGCCGCGGCGAGGCTCTACGCCACCGGCGGCAATGCCGCGATTTACTACGGCCTCGGCGTTACCGAACACAGCCAGGGTTCCACCACAGTGATCGGCATCGCCAATTTGGCCATGGCGACCGGCAATATCGGACGGGAAGGCGTGGGCGTGAACCCCTTGCGCGGCCAGAACAACGTGCAGGGCTCCTGCGACATGGGTTCGTTCCCGCACGAATTCCCTGGCTATCGCCACGTCTCCGATTTCGAAACCCGCGCCCAGTTCGAATCGGCGTGGGGCGTAACCCTGGAATCCGAGCCGGGCTTGCGCATCCCCAATATGTTCGGCGCCGCGCTGGACGGAAGCTTCAAGGGGCTGTATTGCGAGGGTGAAGATATCGCGCAGTCCGATCCGGATACCCAGCATGTCCATGCCGCCCTCCGGGCCATGGAATGCGTGGTGGTGCAGGATTTGTTCTTGAATGAAACTGCGAAGTTCGCCCACGTGTTTCTGCCGGGCGCGTCGTTCCTGGAAAAGAACGGCACTTTCACCAATGCCGAACGGCGTATTTCCCCAGTCAGGAAAGTCATGCCGCCTTTGGCCGGCTACGAGGACTGGGAAGTAACCCAGTTGCTGTCGAATGCCTTGGGTTACCCCATGAACTATTCGCACCCGTCCGAGATCATGGATGAGATCGCGCGGCTGGTGCCGACTTTCACGGGCGTCAGCTTCGCCAAGCTCGACGAGCTGGGCAGCGTGCAATGGCCGTGCAACGAGAAAGCGCCGATCGGTACGCCGACCATGCACATCGACCAGTTCGTGCGCGGCAAAGGACGCTTCATGCTGACGGAATACGTGCCGACCCAGGAACGGACCAGCAGCCGTTATCCGCTGATCCTTACTACCGGCCGCATCCTGTCCCAATATAACGTGGGTGCGCAGACCCGCCGCACCATGAATTCGGTCTGGCATTCGGAGGATCGTCTGGAAATCCATCCGCACGATGCGGAACAACGCGGTATCAAGGACGGCGACTGGGTGGGCATCAAGAGCCGTTCGGGCGAAACCGTACTGAGGGCCACCCTCACCGAACGGGTGCAGCCGGGCGTGGTGTATACCACTTTCCACTTTCCGGAATCGGGCGCCAATGTCATTACTACAGACAATTCCGACTGGGCGACCAATTGTCCTGAATACAAGGTGACGGCGGTGCAAGTCACCAAAGTTTCCGGCCCCTCGGAATGGCAGCGCCGGTACCAGGAGTTCTCGGAGGAACAGTTGGCGTTGCTCGAGCAACGTACATCGGCCACCGGTTGAGACTGCGAGATGGCCGTTCTCGCCTCCGAATTGGGGTGGCCCAGTTATCGAGTCAGTCCGGTTGAGCGCTGGCATGGCGATAAACATGCCAATCAGGACGACTGTATCGCCGAGGAAGCTCCGATTGCCTTGATGTATAACGGCGAATCGCATGCCGTCATGCTGGCGACGCCTTTGGATCTGGAGGATTTCGCTCTGGGGTTCAGCCTTACTGAGGCTATCGTCGCGTCGCCGGGCGAGGTGGAGTCGATAAAGGTTTACCAGCGTTCCGAGGGAATCGAGGTGCGCCTACGCATTCCGGAGGCGCGTTGCGCGGGTGCCGCGGAGAAAGGGCGCAATCTCGCCGGACGGACCGGCTGCGGGCTTTGCGGTGCGCGCACGCTCCAACAGGCCATGCGCCGGCCGGGTCCGGTAGGGCAGGGTGTGCAAGTGTCGGCGCCGGAATTGATTCGGGTGCTCGCCGAACTCTCGGAGCATCAAAGGTTAAACCGTATCACTGGGGCGGTACACGCGGCGGCTTGGGCCGTGCCGGGACAAGGCATACAGTGGGTTCGCGAGGATATCGGCCGGCATAATGCGCTGGACAAGCTTATCGGCGCGCTGGCGCGGCAAGGTGTCGATTTCGGCAGTGGCTTCGTGGTGGTAACCAGCCGGGCCAGTTATGAGATGGTGCAGAAATGCGCGTCCGTCGGCATCGGTTTTCTGGCCGCGATCTCAGCGCCTACCGGACTCGCGGTGCGCTTGGCCGAAGATGCGGGGGTCACGCTGGTCGGATTTGCCCGTGGCGACAAGCATGTGGTTTACGCAAATCCGCAACGCCTGCTGCACAGCAAGGCCTGAGCGCTTAACGCCGCCAAGCCTTCAACCTCTCAAACAAGAAGATCATGAATATCGAAAATCTGGTAAAAATGGCCAATGACATCGGCAATTTTTTTAATGCCGAGCCGGACCGATCCATTGCGATACATGGCATCGCCGATCACATCCGGAAATTCTGGGACCCTAGAATGCGTAAAGCCATCATCGCTCACCATCGGGAAGGCGGGATCGGTCTGAGTGAATTGCCGCGAGCAGCTGTCGCCGAACTGGCGGATGAAACCGTATCGCTGAAGGAATCCGGCGACGGCTGAAGCTAGCCGATTGTTAATCAGGCCCGTAAATACCTTTCTGGCATTTCGGGCCGCCGTCCAAGCCGGTTTACACGCTTAGAGCGTTTTTCATCCCGGTGTACGGATTCGTGTGGGGCGGGAAGAACGTAGGTCGGCAATCCTTTCCCAATCGCAAACGGTCGCTTTAGTCGCGACCCTTCCGACAAAGCCCTTTGCCGAGCCAGTACGTCGGCAAGGGATTGCCGACCTACATATGGGGCTCCCTTACACCGAATCAGAAAATGCTATAGGCCTAGCTCGCGCGGCTTCTCGCCGCGCTAAGAAGCCCTGCCCCGGATAAACCCGGCCTATATTCTTAGACCGAGTCAATAAAAAGCGCCGGCTATTTGCTCAATGCTCGGCAGTCAGAGAATAAGGCTCCGGAGAAAGCTCAGAAGTACGGGCGAAGAGGAGGTCGGCCAGGAGGCGGGCAGAAGCCGGTGCCATGGCGAATC